>DASSJF010000027.1 GCA_035691305.1 bacterium | reverse complement strand
GCTGCCCGGCGGGCCGACAAGCAGCACGCCGCGCGGAATCTTCGCGCCGAGCGCCTGGAACTTCTTCGGATGGCGCAGGAACTCGATAATCTCCTCGAGCTCCTCCTTCGCCTCGTCCACCCCCGCCACGTCGTCGAAGGTCGCGCCGCCCCTCGAGCCGGGAACGTGCCGCCGCGCGCCGCTGCTGCGAAATCCGAGGGCCGCCGATCCGGGCCCCCCGTTTCGCTGCAGCCCCATGACAAGCAACAGGGCGGCGCCGGCCAGGAGTACGGGGAGCAGCCACGTCCCGGCTCCTTCGTGCACCGGCACGACCGTGATCGCGACGCCCCGCGCCGCGAGCGCGCGGAGATACGCCGGATCGCCGGCGGGAAGCCGGCTTACGAACTCCTCGTGCGCCGGCGTGGCCCACTTCACGAGATCGCCGTTCAGCACGACCGCGCGGATCGCGCCGTCCTGGACCTCCGCGAGGAACCGGCTGTACGGCGCCTCGACCGGCCCGCGGTGCTGGAGCGTGGACGAGAATACGCCGAGGGCCAACAGAAGAAGCAGCCAGCCAATGCCGATGGCCAGAAGGAGGGAGCGCCCCGAACGATCGCCCTGGGCCATAAAATTAATGTAGACAGGGCAGGCCGCGCGGCCCATCGGTTTGGTGAGGGATTCGGGATCGGGGCGGGACCCGATCTGGGGATCAGGCCCCCGGAGTGCTGAGCGGCAGTTCCGCCGTCACCGCGGTCCCGTTGCCCTCGCTGGATGAGACCGAGACGGCGCCCCCGATCAGCGCCGCCCGCTCCCGCATGCCGCCGAGACCGAGGCCGCCGCGCAGTGGATCGAACGGCCGCTCTCCGTCCAGCCGGAAGCCGCGCCCGTTGTCGTGCACCCTGAGGCGCACGCGGTCCCCGGCGACGCTGAGCTCAACCTCAGCCCGGGTCGCTCCGGAGTGCTTGACAATGTTCCACATCGCCTCCTGCGCGATCCGGAACAGAGTCGTCTCCACCACCGTGTCCAGCCGCGTCTCGCCGAGCTGGATGGCGAAGGCGACCTCGACGCCTCGGGGTTCGAGCTGGGCGTGCGCGTACCAGCGCAGCGCCGCCGTCAAACCGAGGTCGTCGAGGACCGTTGGCCGCAGGTCGTAGATCAGTTTGCGGACCTCTTCCAGTGTGCCCTCGGCGAGGCCCTTCAACCGGTCGAGCGCTTCGGAGGTCCGCGGCTGATCCGCCACGCCCGCGCGCATCATGTCGAGGTTGACGATCAACGCGGACAGCGATTGGCCGGTCTCGTCGTGGAGCTCGCGCGCGATCCGGCGGCGCTCGTCTTCCTGCACGGTGAGGATTCGCTTGATCAGTTCGCCGCGGATCCGTTCCTTGACCGCCAATTCCTCGAGCAGCTGCATCTTTTCGATCGCGAGGCCCATCTCGCCGCCGACCGTCGCCAGCAGCGCGAGCTCGCGGTGCCCAAACAACCGGCCGGCCGGCAGCACGAGGTTCATCAGGCCGGCAATGCCGTTCGAGGTGCGGAGCGGAACGCTGGCGTGCTGGGCGGCCACGCCGGCGCGCTCCAGGCGCATGCAGTTGACGATGTTGACCGGTGCGGTGAGCTGCTGCGCATCGAGCAGGTCGAGGCATCGGCAGGAGCCCCGCATCGCTTCGCGGTTCCGATCCTCGAGCGCCTTCGGCAGATGATACGCGGCCGCGAGTTCGTACGTGCCGGTAGCCGGCCGGCGCAGGAACACCCATCCCGTGTGGAGCTGCAGGAGATCGCCCGCGCGCTCGAGCACGTCCTGCAGGAGTTCGCGAACGCCGGTGGAGCGCTGAAGCGCGGCGCTGAGCTGAGCTAGGATGACCAGCCGGTGCGCGCGCTCCACGGATCGCGCGAGCGCGCCCGCGCCGAACAACAGCACGAGCAGACCGGCCAGCAATTCGAACACGGTCTCCAGAGCCGCCGTCTTCGGCACCCAGGCCCACGCGACGTAGTTCACGCCGGCGACCGCCAGCCCGCTGAAGATGAGGCGCGTGCCGGCGTCGTCCAACACCTGCTCGGCCCGTCTGTAGCCCTCGGCCGCGAGCAGGAAGGCGACGCCGGTTCCCGTATCGGCGACACCCTCCGCCAGCAGCTGACGGGCTGCCGCCGGGCCGGTCAGCAGCAGCGCCGCGAAGATCGCCGCGAGTAGCGCGCCGAAGCCGAGGGTGCCGACGACGATGATGCCGCGCGAGCGCGGATCGCGTGAGACGGAGGCGGTGAGGAAGAACCCGGCGCCGGCGAGTTGAAGGGTGTTTTCTAAAAGCAGCAGCGGCAGCGGCGCCCCGCCGCTGAGCGCCGCAAAATCGGCTAACGCGCGCGCCGCGAGCGCCAGAGCCCCTGCGGCCCACCAGAGCGCGTACGCCGCGCGCAGTTCGACGTAATGTGCGATGAGCAGGAGCGCGACCGCGAGGTAGAGCCCTACTGCGATCGCGTGAACCGTCGTCAGCACCGGCATCGACTCGTATCCCCCGCCGGGTGTTCGTGCTGAGCAGAGACCCCCCCTCCGGCCCGGATCACGCTACCGCCGCGGCGGAATACGACCACCATCCGATGGCGGGTTCGGACGGCCGGTGCTACGGTACAAGTGGAGCGCACGCGGCGAGTCACCGAGTCAAACGCCGGCGCCCGAGGTCCGACGGTCGGCCACGTCCACTTCGAGGAGCGCGCCTCTTCGGAGAGCACCGGACGACAGTAGGCTCGGGAAGGAACGGCTGAAGACGGTGTGGTGCCGCTCAACAAGTGCGCTCCTTACCGTTCATCGGCGGCCGTTGCCACCCGGCCGATCCCAAGATCGGGTTACGGGATGAGTCGGAATCGGATAGCCAATGGATGGGCCGGCCGGCCGGGGGATGCTACCGTGAGGCACAGGTCCGGGGGCGCCTCCCACCCGGTCCGCAGGAGGACAACGATGAAACCCAAGTACCAGGCGTGCGAAAAGTGCGGCCTCCGCGAAGTGCGCCACGAACTTGAGAAAAAGGGCGTGATCGTTCGTTTCTGTGAAGAGTGTTACTGGGGCGAGATCGAGGACATGGGTCCAGAGTCCGCTCCGCGGAAGGAACGGACCGCCGAGCCGGCCGCGCCCGGCTCGGGACCGAACTAGGCGCAGCGGCGCCGTGGCCCTGGACGACGTTAACTGAGAGGACGCGTCATGTGGCCAACATTGCTGGGGTCAGGCTGGATCTGGAGCGCCCTCATCGCGGCCGCCCTTGTCTGCTTCATCGTCGGAGTGCTCGGCTTCTTGTTCCTCATCACGGTGCGACCGCCCCGGCAAACCTCCGACGAATTTGACGAGATCTGGCACCGGTACGAAGAGGGCGACCTGACCGGGCCCGAGTTCGAGCGCAGACTCGGCCGCCGGGTTGCCGGCGGACGAGCCAGAAGCCAAATCCACCGCGAGGCGGCCAGCGGCGGGGTGTAGGGTCTCGGTCCGAACGTGATCATGGTTCACGCAGGCGCGCTGCCGATCTCAGGCGGCGCGCTTTTTACGTGCGGACGCACGCAAAGGCGCCGTCGCGGGCCGCGTGCCGGCGGAACGGGCCCCGGTTACGAAGCGGCAAGGTCGATCTGCCGTCCTCGCTCGGGTACGTCCGCGGCGTAGCCGCGGCTCCGGAGCGACGCCGCCAGCGCCAGCGCTCCGGCTTCCTCGCCGTGCACCAGGTAGATCCGGCCCGCGCGCGGCAGCCGCGCCACCCACGCCGTCAGTTCACCGCCGTCCGCGTGCGCGCTGAACTCCGCCAGTTGATGGACTTGGAGGCACACGTCGTGCGGCTCGCCGAAAATCCGCACCGCCCGCGCGCCACCCGCGAGGCGCCGTCCGAGCGTGTGCTCCGCCTGGAACGATACGAGGACCAGCGAGCACCGGGCGTCGCCCATTCGGTGGGCGAGGTGGTAGAGAATCCGTCCGGACTCGCACATCCCGGAGGTCGCAATCACGACGAACGGGCCGGAGAGATCGTTGAGCTTCTGAGAGTCCACGATCTCTCGAATGTACGTCAGGCCCTTGAAACCGAAGGGATCCTCGTGCGCCAGCATCGCGCGCGCATCGGCGTTGAAGCACTCGGCGTGCCGCCGGAAGATTTCCGTCGCATCGACCGCCATCGGGCTGTCGACGAACGTCGGCACCGGCGGCACGGCTCCGGCGTCGCGCAGTCGGTGCAGCGCGTAGGTGAGGTCCTGCGTTCGCCCGACCGCGAACGAAGGAATCAGCACCGCGCCGCCGCGCGCCACCGTCTCGCGCACGATCGCGCCGAGGCGCTCCTCCGCGCCGGCGAGCGGCTCGTGCGGCCGGTCGCCGTACGTCGATTCCATCAGCAGCACGTCGACGCCCGGCGGGACCTCCGGATCCCGGAGGATCGGAGCGCCGCCGCGGCCGAGGTCGCCCGTAAAGCCGAGTGTTTGCCCGTCGGCCTCCATCACGGTGATCGCGGAGCCGAGGATGTGGCCCGCGTCGTACAAGGTGGCCCGCGCGGGACCCAGCCGGAACGGCTCGCGGTACGGCACGGCCCGAAGCCGGTGGACGGTCTGCGCCACGTCGTCCGTGGTATACAGCGGCGTCACCGGCGGCAGCCCGTTCCGCGCGCGGATCTTGTTCACGTGGCGGGTGTCTTGGTGCTGGACCTTCGCGCTGTCGTGGAGCACGAGGCCGGCGAGGTCGCGGGTGGCCGGCGTGCAGTAGATCGGCCCCCGGAAGCCGTGGCGCAGCAGCGTCGGCAGGTTGCCGCAGTGGTCGAGGTGCGCGTGCGACAGCACCACCGCGTCTATGCCCGAGGCGTCGAAGGGCAGGGTGCGGTTGATGCGGTCCGCCTCGTCGCGGTGTCCCTGAAACAGCCCGCAGTCGAGCAGAATGCGGCTCCCGCCCGTCTCGACGAGATGCATCGAGCCGGTCACGGTGCGAACCGCGCCCAGGAACGTCACCTTCATGTTTGGCGTTCGCTTCGACACGGGCGCTCGCCGGACCCCGAAATCGGGCGGACGTCCGATCGCCGCGGTGCGCGCCGGCGCGCATCATGAAGGTGCAACGGAAGGGCGGTGCCCGCGCGACGGGCCGAGCCCGGAGGTGGTCCATGCAGGAGCATGCGAGCTATTGGGCTCTGATCGAAGTGGAGCGCCAGTTGCGCAACGCGCTGAGCCAGGTGCGCGAAGCCGAGCGTCTGGCGGCGACGCCGACCACGGTCCGGGCCGATATTTCGAAGATCGCCGACGATCTCACGGACGCCGTCGCGCTGGCGGCCGCGACCCGGCGCCGGCTGCTGGAGGAAGACCGGCTGACGCAGCGCGCGGCCTAGCGGCCGTCCTTCGCCGAACCCGCGAACAAGTCGGGCCCGGAGGGTCGGGCCACAACCCGACTCAGAATCAACTCCGGGCCCGACGATATCTTGTTACCCGATCCATATGCTCGACATCGTGGTGCCAAAAGGGACCTCGATTCTTTGCGGCGTAGTTTGACGGGCGGATCGCCGAGACCACACACCGCGGGCTCGCCGGCATCCAGGAGCGGGGAGACGATGAGCGCACAGCGCGCACAGGCATCGGCGGTGGGCCGCCGCACGTTTTTCAGCCGTCTGTTCTGGACACTGAGCGCCGTCGTCGGCGCCCTCGTCGGGTTGCCCGTGGTCGGCGCGTTTCTTTCGCCGGCCTTCAAGCCGGTTGAGAAGGCGGACTGGGTGGCTGTCGGTCCCGCGACCTCGTTCGGACCCACGCCGGCGCTCGCGCATCACATGCACCCGGCGAACGAAGGCTGGGTGAACGCGACGGGCGAGATGCAAGTCTGGGTGATGCGCGACGCTCAGGGTACCTACCGGGTCTTCGACAACCACTGCACGCACCTCGGCTGTCCGTATCACTGGGACGAGACGCGCCAGAAGTTCCTCTGCCCCTGCCACGGCGGGCAGTTCGACGCGAGCGGTAAGGTGCTGGCCGGCCCGCCGCCGCGGCCGCTCGACCGGTACGAGACCAAGGTCGAGAACGGCACGCTCTACATGGGTGCGCTCGTCCGCGGTGGCGCGTGAGCGTGCCGCCGGACGTCTCGGGACGTGGAGTGGCCGGCTGGCTCAATGACCGCCTCGGCGGAGGGTTGTTCGGGGGATTCCTGAACCGCAGCGTTCCCGACGAGACGGGGCTGCCCCAGACGCTCGGCAGCGCGAGCCTGTTCCTCCTCGTCGTGCAGCTAGTGACCGGCATCATCCTGGCGATGAACTACTCGCCGGCGCCCGAGCACGCCTACGACAGCATCACGTTTATCATGCAGCAGGTGCTCTTCGGCCCCGTCCTGCGCGGCCTGCACCACTGGGGCTCGAGCGCGCTGGTGATCGTCGTCGGCCTCCACATGCTGCGCACATTCGTGTGGGGGTCATACAAGGCGCCGCGCGAGCTCACGTGGATGGCGGGCGTGGCCCTGCTGCTCATCGTGATGGGCTTCGCTTTTACCGGCTACCTTTTGCCGTGGACGCAGCGGTCGTACTGGGCGACCGTCGTGGGCACGAAGATCGTCGGCACGGTACCGGCGATCGGCGGCTGGCTGCTGCAGCTGGTGCGCGGCGAGGCCGGCGTGGGCCCCGTGACGCTGGCGCGGTTCTACGCGATCCACGTACTGCTGCTGCCCGCGCTGCTCGTGCCGCTCGTGCTGCTGCACCTCTACCTCGTGTACAAGCACGGCATCGCGCCGGCCCCAGGCAACGAGGCGACGGTGCAGAAACACAAGCGGTTCTACCCCGAGCAGCTGGCCGACGACCTCGGTGTCTCGCTGGTCATCCTGCTTGTGCTGTTCGCCCTGACGGCGTGGAAAGGCGTGCCGACGGAGGTGCGCGCCGATCCCACCTCGACCACCTACGTGCCGCGGCCGGAATGGTACTTCCTGTTCTTTTTCCAGCTGCTGAAGTATTTCGAGGGGCCGTTCTGGGAGCCATTCGGGGTTGTCGTGCTGCCGCTGGCGGCGGTCCTGCTGCTGTTTCTCATTCCGCTCCTCGACCGGCGTCCAGAACGCCGTCCCGCGAAGCGGCCGCTGGCGATGGCCGTGGTGGCGGCCGCGGTCGTCGTGACGGCCGGCCTGACGTACTTTGGCGCCGTGCAGGTGCCGCCGGGCACGAAGCTGCCGCCGGCGGGTTCGCCGCAGGCCCTGGTCGGTCACGGGCAGGAAGTGTTCGTCGCCAATCACTGCGATAGCTGCCATGTTGTCGCCGGCCGCGGTGGCGCCGTCGGTCCCGAGCTCACCCACGTTGGGCGCCGGTTGACCGTCGAGAAGTTGACCGCGCAGATCCGCACGCCCGACAAGGTGAACCCCAACACGAACATGCCGGCATTCGACAAGCTGTCGGACGACGACCTCAAAGCGCTCGTCGCGTACCTGCAGACCCTCAAATAGCTCGACTAGGCCAGTCTTGGACCGCCCGGCTGCGATCCGGCGGCCGGGCGCCGTTCTCGTGGCCTGCCGTCGTACGTCCGCCCGATAAGAAATCGAGCCGCCATCCGATAGGCCCCGATGTCATATGCCCGGTACACTCGGCCTAGTACAAAAGCGCTAGAGACCGATGGGGAGGGGATGTCGCATGGACACGCACGTGACCCGGCGTGAGGCGCTCGCCGCCGCCGCCGGCGGACTGGCAGGAGCCGCGCTGATGGCATCGCCGTTCGGACGCACCGCGGTCGCCACGGCCGCGCCGGCGCAGAAGGTCACAGTCTACATCTTCCGCGGCAAGACCGGCGTTCTGGGCCCGGACATGAAGGGCCACGACGCGTTCGTGCCGCCCAACTTCGTGGTCCAGGCGGGCGTGCCGATCACGGTCGACTTCATCAACTACGACGAGGGCGCGCACACCCTCACCGCGCCCAAGGCGAAGCTCGACATCCAGATCAAGGGCGGCAAGGAAGTCGGCAACGACGTGCAGCCGGTTACGACGACCGCGACCTTCACGCTGGCGAAGGGCACGTACCGCTGGTACTGCGCGCTGACCTGCGACGCCGGCGGCCACGGCTGGGCGATGGAGCAGGGTTACGCCGGGCCGAGCAAAGAGGGCTACATGGCCGGCTTCATCGTCGCGATGTAAGCGGGTTTCCGTCCCTACCACGGCATTAGGCGCGCCCGTGGCACGAGCCGCCGCGGGCGCGTCGGTTGGCACTGCACGGCGGGAGCGCGGGCGATGATTCGCGAGGCGGAAGCGGTTGTCATCGGCGGTGGCGTCCACGGCGCGAGCGCAACTTATCATCTCGCGAAAGCCGGCCGGCAGGTCGTGTTGCTCGAGCGGCGCGGCATCGGCGGCGCCTCGTCCGGGGCCACCGGCGGCATCATCCGCTGCCACTACTCCAACGAATCGATGGTGCGGCTGGCGCACCGCGCAGCGCAGCTGTGGCCCGCGCTCGAGGCGGAGCTCGGCGAGCCCCTCGACTACGTCCGCAACGGCTTCGTCGCGACGGCCGGCCCGGGCGACGCGGCGAGCATGCGGCGCGTCGTGGAGATGCAGCGCCGGGTCGGCGTCAAGGCGGACGTCATCGGTCTCCACGAAGTCAGGCGCTGGATCCCCGAGTTCGCGGCCGACGGGCTGGCGGTCGCGGCTTACGAGGCCGACTCGGGATACGCCGACGGCTACGCCACCGCCAACGCCTTCGCGAACAAGGCGCGCGCGCTCGGCGCGGCGGTCTACACGGGGGTCACCGTCACCGGCATCGCCCGAAACGGCGCCGTGTCCGGCGTGGCGACCGACCACGGGACGATCCGCACCCCGCTCGTCGTCAACTGCGCGGGCGCGTGGGCGCCGCGCGTCGCGCGCATGGTCGGCGTCGACCTGCCGATCCGGCCGGGCCTTTTGCAGATGGTCGCGTTCAATCCGCGGTTCCCCGGCTGGACCAGGTCCAGCCCGACCTGGATCGACCTGACGACGATGACCTACTGCCGGCCCGACGCGATGGGCCTCATGCTGGCGGGCGGCGGCTCCGAGGAGAACGCGGATCTCGAATCGGCCGCACCGAACCCGGACGACGATTCGCCGCGGCCGTCGGTGATGTTCGAGGCGGAGATTCACGACAACCTCATCCGGCGCTGCCCGTGGGCGGAGCGGATGTCGCGCGTGCGGTCGTGGTCCGGCCCCGACGGCATCAGCCCCGATTTTCACCTCATCTTTGGGCCGGTTCCGGACGTGCCGGGCTACCTGCAGGTGGCCGGCGGCAGCGGCAATTCGTTCAAGCTGTCCCCGGCGACCGGGGAGGCCGTCGCGGAGTACGTGACCACGGGCCGCTGCTCGTTCGTCGACCTCGAGGCGTTCAGCATCACGCGCTTTGCGGAGAACCGCCCGTTCCGGGGCGGCTACCAGATGCACATCACCGGCTGACGGCGGGGCGGGCATGGCGTCGGAGGCAAACCTGGACGGGCTGCTCGAGGACTGCCGGGTGCTCGTGGAGGACCCGGAGTTCCCCGCGGTCCATCGCTGGCTCGAGGCCCATCCGGGCGGCAAGGTGCTCGGCCACTTTCAGGTCTACTTTCCGGAGGAGATCGCGCACGCGGCCGGCATGCTGCCGGTCAAGATTCTCGGCGCCGGCGGCGGCGTACAGATCCGCAAGGCGGACGCCCGCATCGCGGCGTTCGTCTGCTCGATCATTCGCAGTTCGCTCGAACTTGGCCTCACCGGCCGTCTCGACTTTCTATCGATCTTCGCGGTGCCGCCGATCTGCGACGCAGCCCGCAACGCCTGCGGCGTGTGGGTCCGCAACCTGCCGTCGTTGCGGTGCCAGATGCTCTACCTGCCGCAGAACGCCGCCTCGCCACGCGCCGCCGGATACGTCGCCGGCGAGTACCGGCGCATCGCGGGGGTGATCGAGGAAGTCGCCGGCCGGTGGATCACGGCCGACGCCCTGCGGCGGAGCATCGCCCTGTTCAACGAAAACCGCGCCCTGCTGCGCGCGCTGTATCGCGTGAAGCGGGACACGCCGTGGCTGTTGTCGGCGGTCGAAGTCTACACGCTGGTGCGCGCCGGCGGGCTGATGCCGCGGGAGGAGCACAACGCGCTGCTCCGGCACGTCCTCCAACTCGCCCCCGGCCGGCAGCACAAGCGTCAGGACAAGATCCGCGTCGTCTTCGAGGGCGGGTACTGCGAACAGCCGCCGATCGACATGCTGGCGGTGATCCAAGACGCCTGCTACGTCGTCGACGACGATCTGCTGATCGGGCTCCGCTGGCTGACCGAGGACGTGCCGGCGGACGGCGACCCGCTGGCCAACCTGGCCCGGGCGTATTTGGGCACCTCGAGCTCCAGCCCCGTACAGCATGACCCCCGCAAGCCGAAGCCGGAGATGTTGCTCCGTCGCATCCGCGAGACCGCCGCCGATGCCGCGATCGTCGCCGCGCCCAAGATGTGCGAGCCGGGGTTGGAAGAGCAGGTGCACCACGTCCGCGCGCTCGAGGCGGCGGGCGTGCCGTACCTCGTGCTGGAGTTCGAGGAGAAGATGGCCGTGTTCGAGCAGATGCGTATGGAGATCGAGACATTCGCCGAGTCGCTGCTGCTGGAGTTCGCATGACCGCCCCGGCGCCGGCGCAGATTGGAGCCATCCGGCACGAGGGCCGGCGGCTGATGGAGGATTGGTGGCGCGAGATGACCGACGCCGCCGAGGCGGAGCGGCCCACCGCGTACGTCTTCGTGATGGGCTCCGTGGCCGAAGTCTTGAGAGTGTTCGGTCTGTCCATCAACTGTCCGGAGATCACCTCGCTGCAGACCGCGGTGCGCGGTCAATCGCTGCCGTATCTGCAGGCGGCCGAAGGCGCCGGCTACTCGCCCGACATCTGCGGCTACGTCAAGGCGGACGTCGGACTGCAGCTCAACGGCCGGCGGCATCCCAACGGCACCGTCCCCAAGCCCGCCCTCGCGGTCGCGACGAACATGTGCAACACGTACATCAAGTGGGCCGAGATCTGGGAGGAGATGTATCGCTGTCCGGTGTTCGTGCTCGATCTCCCGGCTTGGCGCGGCGGGGAGGCCGCGCCGTGCATCGGCACCGACGCGTTCCGGAACGACCGGCGCTACGTGGAGGGCCAGCTGCGCGACCTGATCGGCCTCTGTGAACGCCTCACGGGGACGCGCTTCGACGTCGACCGGCTGCGGGAGGTGATGGCGGAGGTCAACCGCATGGCCGCCGCCTACGACGCCGTGCTCGCGCTCAACCGCCACCGGCCCGCGCCGTTCAGCGCGATCCGGGAGGGTATCGTTTTTCAGGGCATCTCCAATCTCTACCGCGGTACCTCCGAGGGCACGCGGTTCTTCGAACTGGCCGCCGCCGAGCTGCGCGAGCGCATCCGGCTCGGCGTGGGCACCCTCGAGGAGAAGTACCGCCTGCTCCTGACCGGCACCACGTGCTACGCCGCGCTCAAGCGCTTCGCAGAGCTCTTCGAAGAGTGGGGCGGCGTGTTCGTGCACAGCACCTACATGGTGTTCGCCGGAGGCGGATTTGCCCCGGGCTTCGCGTACGATCTGGCGCGCCCCCTCGAGAGTCTCGCCGAGATGTTGCTGCAGTCCGCGTGGCGGGGGTGGAGTGCGCCGATGTTCTACGCACAGGACTGGCTCGCCGCGACCGTGCGGGACTGGTCCGCCGACGGTGTGTGCTTCCACGGCGTGAAGTCCTGCCGGACGACGTCCACCGGCCTGCCCGACGTCCGCGAATGGCTGCGCACGCGGTTCGACGTCCCGGGGCTGTTCATTCAGTCGGACCTCGTCGATCCGCGGCTGTGGTCGGACGCGCAGCTCAAGAACCGCGTCGACGCGTTCATCGAGTCGCTGGCCGGGCGCCGCGCCGCCGGCTCCGGTCACGCCGGAGGGTGACGGCGATGCTGGTCGGCGGGGTGGACGTGGGCTCCACGCAAACCAAGGCCGTCGTGATGGACGACACGCGTCTCCTCGGACGGGCGATCGTCGACACCGGCGCCAGGCTGACCGAGGCCGCCGGGACCGCCTTCCGCCAGGCCCTCGCCGCGGCGGGAGCCGCCGAGGCCGACGTGACCTGCGTCATCGGCACGGGCTACGGACGGTTCCGGGTGGAGTTCGGACACACCCAGGTGACCGAGATCTCGTGCCACGCGCGCGGCGCCGTCTATCTCTTTCCAGGCACCCGTAGCGTGCTCGACATCGGCGGCCAGGATACGAAGGCGATCCGCGTGAGCGGGGCCGGCCGGGTGCTGGACTTCGCGATGAACGACAAGTGCTCCGCCGGCACCGGCCGCTTCCTCGGCGCCGCGTCTCAGGCGCTCGACATTCCGCTCGGGGAGCTCGGGCCGCTGGCGCTCCGTGCCAAGCACCCCGTCACCATGACGACCACCTGCACTGTGTTCGCGGAATCTGAGATCCTCGGGTGGCTGGCCCGCGGCCGCAGGACCGAGGACGTGCTCATGGGTGTGCACGCTGCGATCGCGTCCCGGAGCGTTTCGCTGCTCCGGCGCGTGGGCATCGAGCCCGAAATCACCTTCACCGGCGGCGTTGCCCGCAACGTCGCGATGGTGAGGCTGCTCGAAGACCTCGCGGGCGCCCCGCTCAACGTCAGCGAGGAGTCGCACTACTGCGGGGCGATCGGAGCGGCACTGTTCGCCCTCGACCGCGTGCTTGTGGGGGCCGACGCATGACGGCCTTCACCGCCGGCATCGACGTCGGCTCGGCGTACACCAAGGTGGTGCTCGCCGGCTCCTCCCCTGGCGGCGCCGCGGGAGACGACGGCGGGCGTGCGATCGCCGCGCGAACGGCGATCTCGAGCGGATACGATTTCGCCCAGGCCGCCGAACGCGGGCTGTCCCAGGCGCTCGCGGCCGCCGGCCTCCCGCGCGATGCGGTCGGCTACGTGGCCGCGACCGGCTACGGGCGATACATGGTGCCGTTCCGGGACATCGCCATCACCGAGCTTACCTGCCACGCCTATGCCGTCTACCGGCTGATGCCGGAGGTGCGCACCGTACTCGACGTCGGCGGCCAGACCGTGAAAGCCATCCGCCTCGGCGAGCGCGGCCGCGTCAAAGCGTTTCGCCTGAACGACAAGTGCGCGGCCGGGAGCGGGGCATTCTTGGAGAAGACGATGCGCTACCTCGGGTATCAGGCCACAGACATCGCTTCGCTGACCGGCGCGGCGGCGTCCCCGGTGGCGATCTCGAGCGTCTGCGCCGTCTTCGCCGAGTCCGAGGTCATCAATCACCTGACCGCGGGTCGGAGCGCGGAGGACGTCTGCGCCGGTGCCGTGATGGCGCTCGCGGAGCGGGCCGGCCAGGTCTTCAAGCGGGTCCGTCCGGAGCCTCAGTACGCGCTCACGGGAGGGCTCACGCGGGTGCCGCTGTTGCGCCGCGCGCTCGAAAAGGCGCTCGGCGGGGTCTTTCGCGTGCCCGAGGGCGAGCTCGGCGTATACGCCGGCGCGCTGGGGGCGGCGTTGCTGGGCCGGGAGCGAGCGCGCCGGCTCACCGACCCGCGGCCGGCCTGACATGAAAAACCCGGACGGGCGGCGTTCCGGCGGCCGAACGCTGTCTGGTCAGGCCGTCCTCCGATCCACGGCAGCGTCGGAGCCGCTGGATCTCCTGGACATTTTCACGCGAACCGCCGACGGCGTCATGGCGGTCGCCCCGTCGTGCCGGGTGATATTGTGGAACGCCGCTGCCGAGGCGATCCTCGGGTACACGCCGCAGGACGTCCTCGGCCGGGCGTGTCATGAGTTGATCCAAGGGCGCGACCCGGCCGGTAACGTGTTCTGTCATCCGCACTGCGCGGTACTGACGATGGCGCGCCGCGAGGAGCCCGTCCACGCCTACGACGTCACGACGCGGGCCAAAGACGGATCGGACCGCCACCTGAATGTGAGCACGGTGCTCGTACCCGGGGCGGCGGGCACCGTCGCGGTCCATCTGTTCCGCGACGTGACGGCCGCCCGCCGGACTCCGGCCGCCGGCGACGCCGCGCCGGACGGGAGCGCGGATGCGGCCGCGGCGCCCGCCGGGTGGGCCGGCCAGCTTACCGCGCGCGAGCGCGAGATCCTGCGCCTGTTGGCGCACGGAGAGGGGACGCGCGCCGTGGCGCGCCGGCTGTTCATCAGCCCCGCGACCGTCCGCAACCACACGCAAAGCATTCTCACGAAACTCGGCGTGCACAGCCGCCTCGAAGCGGTGGTGCTCGCCTTCCGCGAGGGCGTGATCTAGGCGGTGGTGCGGGTGCGGCCGTCGTCCGGATCTTACTCGGCCGGCCGCCCGCACCAACTGCCCGGCGACGACGGAGGCGCGCGGGTTCGAAGAAGCTCGTTGCGGTCGCGCATGAGACGTTCGCACCGGTCGTCTGAGCCAGTCGCATCATTGCGCCAGGACAACGATCTCGCGCTGCCCCGCGTGGCATCCTGGGTGTGACAACGGTACGTGATGCGGATGACGGGCGTAATGCCCGTACCAAAGGAGGCCGGGACCATGTCGGACGCGAGCAACGTGCCTCAATACTTGCGGTCGCACCGCCTGCGGGGTGAGGTGCTCCGGTTCACGATCGGGCCGGAGGAGGGAATGCTGCGGGATCTCGCGGCCGCTGGCGGCGGCCGCGCGGCCAAGACGCTGGTGAAGGAAGGACCGCTCCGGATCACGTTGGTGACCCTGCGGCGGGGCGCCGCGCTCGAAGAGCATCAGGTTACGGGGCCGCTCAGCATCCAGGTGCTCCGCGGTGCACTGCGGCTGGACACGCGCGGCGGGGCGGTTACCCTCGGCGCGGACGAGCTCGCCGCGCTGGACGCCGGCGTGGCGCACGCGGCGGAGGCGCTTGACGACACCGCGCTCTTGATCACGGTCGCCATGCCTTCTACCATACGGAGCGGAGATCCGTCGGCGACACAGGGAGGCACATGCGACGCGCCGGTCAGCCCGGACCGAAAGGGGCGCAGCAGGACCGCCTGAGCGCGCAGCTCGGGTCCTCGCCCCTGTTCAAAGGCCTGACCGGCGGGCAGGTCCGGGCCGTCGCCGCGACCGCGCACCACCGGACCGTCGAGCCGCACGGAGTGTTCTTCCGGCAGGGCGACCCGGCGGCGTGGATCTTTGTGCTGCTGGCGGGTGAAGTCAAGCTGGCCGAGGTCCATCCCGACGGCCAGGAAGTCATCCATCGCATGATCTGGCCGGGCGAGGTCTTCGGCGGCATCGCGGCGTGGGGGGAGACGGTCTATCCCGTGTCCGCCGAGGCGATGCAGTCGAGCGACGCCCTCGCCTGGGAGGGCCCCGCGATGATGCGCCTGCTCGAGCGGTACCCCTCGGTCGCGGTGAACGCTCTGCATCTCATGATCGCGCGTGTCCACGAACTGCAGAACCGCGTGTCGGAACTGACCACGGAGCGGGTGGAGCAGCGCGTGGCGCGGACGCTCCGCCGGCTGGCGGCGCACGTCGGCCGGCCCATCGAGCGGGGGACGCTCATCGACCTGCCGCTGTCGCGGCAGGACGTCGCGGAGATGACGGGCACGACGTTGTACACGGCGAGCCGCATCATCAGCCGCTGGGAGGCGCTCGGCGTGGTGGAGGCCGGCCGGGAACGCATTGTCATCGTGCGGCCCGAGCAGCTGGAGGCCATCACCGGAGTTGCGGCGGCGAAGCCGGAGAAGCCCGAGGCGGAGTAGCACGCCCTCGCACGGGCGCCCGGCGACCGGTTTGTCCCGGCGCAAAGACTACAACGCCGCGGCGTGGTGTGATAGGGGCGGCCGACGCGCGAGACGCGGAGGCGTGGAGGGGCGGCGATGGCGACGGCAACGGCACGCGAGGCACTGCGGCACCATCACGAGGAACTGGCGGGCAAAATGGCGGGATACGTGGAGGCGCTGACCGGAGGCGCGACGGCGGCCGATCCGGAACCGTTCATTCGCTTCCTTCGCGACGAGCTGCTTCCGCACGCGGCGGGGGAGGACCGGTACCTGTATCCGGCGGTTGAGCCGCTGCTCAAGGCGCACGGCTCGGCCACGGCGACGATGCAGGTGGACCACCGGGCGATCGGCGGGTACGTTCAGGCGCTCGAGCAGGCCGCGGCACGGTTGCGCGGCGCCGGCGGGGCCGGGCGGGCGGAGGTGGCGCGCGACGTGACCCGTCTGGCGTGGCAGCTCAAGGCGCTGTTCGACGTGCACCTCCAGAAAGAAGAACAGATCTACATGCCGCTTCTGACCCGGTACACGACGGAGGCGGAGCAGCAGCGTATCATCCGGCAGATGCACGAGATGCCGGCGGGCGATCACGACGCGGCCGGCGGCTCGGCGCCGGACGGCGCGGGCCGCGCGACCCCCAACGGGGACGCCGATCTGGACGTCCGGACCCTGGTGCCCGCCCGGCGCCACGCGGTGATCTTCAAGACGTTCGTGGCCCTCGCGCCCGGACGCGCGTTCGTCCTCGTCAACGATCACGACCCCAAGCCGCTCTTCTATCAGTTCCAGGCCGAGCAGGCGGGGAAGTTCACGTGGACGTACCTGGAGCAGGGCCCCGAGGTCTGGCGCGTGCGCATCGGCCGGGCGTGACGGACGCGTGCCGCGGCGGCTCCGCGGTCACGGCCGAGCAGGTGCGCGACGTGCTGCGCGGGGTGCTCGACCCTGAACTCGGGGCGAACGTCGTCGAATTGGGACTCGTCTACGACGTGCAGATCGTCGGGACCAAGGTCTTCGTCACGATGACGCTGACGACGCCGCTCTGTCCGATGAACGAGATGATCCCCGACGCCGTGCGGCAGGCCGTCGGCGCGCTACCCGGCGTCGGCGGCGTCGACGTCGAGTTGGTCTGGACGCCGGCCTGGGAACCTCAGATGATGTCCCGCGAACTCAAGGAGCGGTTCGGTTGGTGATGTCGCGGCGCGCCGCTACGGCGCGCCGCGAACCAGCATGACGCCGAGCGCGAGGACCGCAACGGATAGCACGAGCATCAGCCGTCCGACCCACGCCGCCACCCGGCGCAGCCGGCGCGTGCGGGGAGAGCCGGGATCGGCGAGCGCGGCCTTGGTGAACTCCGGCCCCACGACGAGGTCGTGCCACGCGCTGATCGCGAGGATCAGCGCGACGAGCGCGAGCTTGATGCCGAGGATGTGACCGAACCCGGTCCGCCACGCCGTGCCGTCCCGCACCGCCGTCCAGCCGTATCCCCGGAAGTGAAGATTGGCGATCCCCGTCGCGACCAGCAGCCCGAGCGTTGCCCACGCGATCCACCGGAACCGGAGCGCGACCGCGTGGATGAGGGGAGCGGCCACGGCCTGGTACGGAGGCCGGCGGAGCACCGGAAGGACGGCGGCCGCCAGAAACACCATCCCGCCGATCCACACGCACGCGGCGAGAATGTGTAGCGAGACGCTGATCACGTATGCGACCACTACCCCCTCCGCGCGCTGGCCGCGGTACGCACGGTGTTCGCCAGGAACGCGAGCACCGCGACGACGCCGAGCAGGCCGCCCCACCGGCGAACGTCTCCGTACCCCCCGAGGTCGCCGCACAGGCGCACGACCAGCGAGAGATTGAGGAGCGCGAGCGGGGCGTAGAAGTCCGCGCGGTACGGGACCGCGCCGCCCAACACCGCCGGCAGGATGATCGGCGCGTGGGCGAAGATCATCGCGAAGACGAAGCCGAGAAAGAGCGCGTGCAGCATCGCGTCGTAGAGCGGCCCGGCGATCGATCCGCCGAACGAGATCCAGAGGACCCCGGCGACGCCGAGCCAGCCGTAGCCGGAGAGCAGGCTGACGGCGATGAAACGGGCAAGCCCCGCCTGCCGGACCGTGTACCGCGCGATATCGAAGCGCAGGAGCCACAGCGCGAGGCCGACCATCGCGAGACCTTCGACGCGCGCCCCGCTTGCCGGCGCGCGAAGCGTCAGCAGCAGTCCGGCCAGATAGAGGGCGACGACGGCCAGAAACATCCCCCGGCTCGACGGCGCCGGCCGGGCGAGCCGGCTCAATTCCAGCCGTTCGCCTACGATCGTGAGCACGAGGAACGCGCCGAACCACGGGACCGCGCCGTAGATCGGCGTCCCCGTGAGCCAGAGCGCGCCGCCGATGAGCCACGCCGCCGCCCCGAGCGCCATCACGGCCGTGTGGAACGCCCGGTGAGCTCTCAGCGCGGACGCGAAGATCGCCGTGAGCCCCAGGCCGCCCAGCGTGATCAGCGCCGGGCCGGCCGGCGACGGCACGCCGAGCAGCAGCGCGAGTCCCCCGAGTCCGGTCGCCAGCGGCGCCGCATACGCTTCCGGACGGCCGAACGCGACCGCCCGCTCGAGGCTGATGAGCGTTCCGAGAAACCCCGATACCATGAGCGGACCGTGGGCGAGCGGCAGGGCGGGCTGCAGTACCGGCAGCGGCCAGCCGATCCGGATCAATCCCGCCCACAGGCCGGTCAGCAGCGCGAGCGCCCCGAGGCCGACGAGCGGCAGGCGGATGCGGCCGGCGGTCGCTCGTGATGCTATCGCCAGCGCCCCCGGCGGAGCCCCGCGGTCACTTCGGCGTGGTCGGCCTCGGTCGGCGGCGGGGTGACGACGTTGAGCACGACGAGTCTGGTGGCCGCCTGGAGCCCGCGGGCCGCTCCGGCCGGCGCGAAGGCGACGGCGCCCGGGCTGATCGCTTCCTCGCGCTCACCGGCGACGAGCATCCCTGTGCCCTCCAGTACGACGACCGTCAGGTCGACGCCCGGCGAGTGCACGGGAATGAACTGGCCCGGTTCGAGGCACACCAGCAGCACGCGGGTCCGTTCGCTCTGCGCGACCGGCACAGGGTGGAACCGTTCGGGGGTGAACGCGACGGCCGTCCTGTACGAGTGAAGGAGCGCATTCATCGACGGTCCTCCCGCGCGTTTCCAGGCCGGGATCGCAGCCGTGCGCGCGCGATGCGCTCGCCGTCGTTCCTGCCCGGTTCGGCGGTGAGCTCGAGCCGATCGACCCATTTCACGCTTGTAAAGCAGGCGCCGCCCGGCACGAGTAACCGCCACGGCGCTCCGTGGACGGCGGGGAGGGGACGTCCGTCCATCTCCTCACACAACAGCGCCGCGCCGGCGTCGTCGAGAGCGACCGGGACGGTGTACGTTCCCGCGTACACGCGAACGAACCGCGCGGACGGCAGCGGTCCGGCGAGGGCCACCACGTCGGCGACGCGGACCCCGCGCCACCGTACCGCGGGGACGGTCCATCCCTCCTCGCACGTGAACGCCTCCGTGTGCTCGACGCGCGGCAGCGCCTGGAGATCGACGGCGCGCGCCTCGACGGCCCGGTGGACGAGACCGTCAATGCGGAGCGCCGGTTCGTGCCCGAGGGGTGCAGGCGCCGGACCAGCGTGGACCGGCAGGCGGTCGCGGATCTGCGTCATCTCTCTCTCCTTCGATTCGTACGGCATCAGGATAGCGACGTGTCGTTTCGTTGTCCTTGTTCCAGCACAAACGCCCCCGGTCAATGGAGGTGCGCGACCGGCTGCCTCAGCCAGGCATACATGCCGAGCGTGATGATCACCGCGAGGACCACCGCGCCGGCCGCCAAGGCCCGCCGCCGGCCGGCCCACCCGGATGCGCGACCGCGGTCCAGGATCGGAACGGCCAGTAGCCACAGCAGGAACACCGCGGTCCCCCACAGGCCCCGGAGTCCGAACAGGTTCTCCAGGCCGTACAGCGGGAGGAACAGCCACGGCGGTTTGGTCACCTCGATGCCCGCGACCGGCGCCGCGCCCTCCCCCGGGGGCGCGATGACGCTCAGCGCCAGCGCCAGACCCAGCATGATGCAGCCGTATCCGACCGCCTTTCTGAGGTGGTCGGCGAACGTATAACGAGCCCCGGACGGTTCGGTGCGCGTAAGGTGCGGCGAGATCCCGTGCTGCCGGACGAGATAGACGTGCCCGACCAGCAGCATGAACAGCAGAAGGGGCAGCAGACTGACGTGCGCCATGTACAGGCGCGTAAGGAGAGGCACGTGGCTCGAGAACGCAGGCGAAAACCAGCCGCCGAAGACCCCGAGCAGTGCGGCGAACTCGACGTTGTGGGCGAGCGCTTCGATCGCTTCCTGGTCCCATCGCAGAACCGTTCCCGTAAAGAACAGTGCCAGCATCGTCGCGAACAGCGCAACCCCGATCGCCCAGTTGGCCTCCCGCGGATATCGATAGGCGCCGGTCACGAAAACACGCAGGATGTGCAGCACCAGGACGGCGACCGTCAGGTGCGCCGCCCAGACGTGGACGCCGCGGATCACCTCGCCGCCGGGCACCTGGGCCATGATCGCGCGGATACTCTGATTGGCTGCGGCGGGATCCGGGACGTAGAACTGGCCGAGGAGGATGCCGGTGCCGACGAGGATCACGAGGCCCATGAGCGTGATCGCACCGAGGACGTACGGCAGCGTATTCGCGTAGGCCGGGACCTCATAGAGAAAGTTGTGGAGGGCCAGTCTGGCGTCGACGGCCGTCCACAATCGGTTCTGCCGCGACGGCGCGGTCACCGGCGCACGACGGCGGCGCCGGCCGCGATCAGGAGGACTGCGCCGGCCAGCAGCGCGTAGGCGGCCGGCGAGGCGACGAAGCGGCGCGCGACCGGGAGAAGGAGGGCCCGATCGATGGCGGACGGTCCCGCCTCCGACGGACGCAGCGCCTGCATCAGGTACATCGCGGCTGCGGCCGCGTCTTCCTCGCCGAGCGCCTGCGCGGCGTCCCGCAGGCGCGGCATGTCCACCCCGCGCGTGTCCGGAGCCAGCAGTGCTTTGATCGTTCGCTCGGTTGCCACGCCGAGGTCCGGTGGACCGACCTCCAGGGCCGCCAACGCCTGACGCACGAGGGTGAGGGCCGCGCGCGGCGTGGCCTCGTCCTCGGGGGCCGTCGACGCCGGCGGCGCCGGCACCCCGAGAAGCACCAGCGCCGCGGCCACCCCGGCGGCGGTCCGCCACCGGGCCGCCGCCACCGTTAGAGCACCACCACGAAGCCCTGCATGGCGATAGGGAAGTGGGGCGCTCCCTTCTTCGCCCCCGCCAACCCGATCTTCGCGTCATACGTCGCGAAGCGCTCGTCGTAGAACAGATAGACGCCGGGGGTGGCGAACGTTGCGGAGGCGCTCTTGCCCGCGGCAAGCGACAGCCTCGGCATGCCGCGTCCGGCGAAGACCGCCGTGTGCGCGGCGTGGTCGTCGTTCGTCCAGGTCACCCTCCCGCCCGCCCGCACGACGGCGATGAACGGCGCGTAGGCGCCCCCGGAAATCTTCACCGCCGCCGTCGGCCTGCCCGTGAGCCCGGGTCCCTTGACCACCACGAGGCCTTCCATCGCGATCGGGAATAGGTCGGCTTCCTTGCGCGCTGCGACCCGCCGCAGCGTCGTGTTGAAGGTCGCATGGTCGAGGCAGTAGTACGGGTAAATGCCGGCCTTGGAAAAGGTGTACGACGCCGACTTGCCCGCCGGATGGACAAGGGTGAGCGACGCCGGCGCGTCCGGGACGGTCGTGGTGACGTGCGGGTCCGTGTCTTTGTTAACCCATGTGACGGTCTGCCCGACGTCGATCGTGACGGCCGGCGGAAGATACGAGTCTCCCGGGATCGTCACCGTGGTTCCGGCGGCCCGGACGGCGGACGCGCCGATGCCGCAGGCGGCCGCCGCCCCGAGTAGAAACACCAGACTGGTCAAGCGTGCCCGTTGCATCCTTCGTCCTCCGTGTCGGCGTTGATCGGGGGGCCGCCTTTTCCGGCGGCGTCCCTCGTCTTCCATCTCACCGGTGTATGTTCGAAACGGTTCCGACGATTTCCCCGCCCTAGTGACGCCGGGGGCGGCGCACAGGCGGTTTGTTCCGGCGCAAAGACGCCGGTCGAGGGACGGTGTTTACTGACGTCAGAGCCGGGGGACGGGCCGCCGGCGGCGAGGAGGCCGATTATGATCACGATTACGCGGAGCACGACCGTCAAGGACGCGGTGACGAGCTGCAAGGCTGCGCGCGAGCTGTTCATCGAGCACGGAATCGATCCTCTCGCGCGGTGCACCGGGATGTACGACCTCAATACGCTGGACGATGCGGAGGACTGGTGCCACGTGACCGACGTGGACGGGCTCATCCGGGAGTTGAACCGGGTGATCGCGGCCGAGACGAGCGGCCCGGCCGCGGTCGGGCAGGCGGACCGGTGAACGCGCGCCGGGTCATCGTCGTCGGGGGCGGCTACTCCGGCCTGCGCGTGGCCCGGTTGCTCGATCGGCGCACGTGGCGGCATCCGGTCGAGGTCGTGCTGGTCGACCGGGCGCCTTTCCACACGCTTCGGCCGCGGCTGCCACAGGCGATCGGCGGTCGGATCCCCTGCGCGGTGCACCTGTCGATCGAGGCGCTGCTCTCCGGTACGCGCGTGCGCGTCCTGACGCACGACGTGGAGGTCGTCGATCCTGCGGCGCGCCGGGTGGTTTGGGGCGGCGGTGCACTCGACGCCGACGCGTTGGTGCTCGCGTTCGGCGGCCGTCCGCACCTGCCGGAGGGCCTCGCCGACGATCCGACCGCCGTGCTGCCGGTCTGGCAGGTTGATGCGGCCTGCGGCCTTCGCCGCCGCGTGCAGTTTATCGCCGGCGCAGCGCGCGAGGGGCGGGCGGTGGACGGACGCGTGGTCGTCATCGGCGGCGGTTTCGTCGGCGTAGAGGTTGCCGCCGAACTGCAGGCGCGCCTCGGGCGCCTCTACGATCCGCACGCTCGACCGCCCGTCATCCTGGTGCACCGGCGGCACCGGCTGCTGCCGCGCCTCAGCCGTTGGGCAGGCGACGTCGCAGCGTCCAGGCTGTCCGCGCTCGGCGTGGAGGTGCTTGCCGGATACTCGGCCGTTCGCGTCGACGGCAGACGCGTCGATCTCGACGGCGGGGGATCGCTCGACGCCGGCACGATCGTCTGGGCGGGCGGCGGCATCGAGGCGCCGCTTGTGGCAGCGGCGTCGGGACTGTCCGACGCCACCGGCCGAATCCCCGTCACCGGGGCACTCGAAGTGAAGCGGTATCCCGGCGTGTTCGCGATCGGCGACTGCGCGTACCGCGCAGGCGAAGGGAGCGGCGAAGCGGAGCCGTCGGCGCATCGGGCCGAACTTCAGGCGGCGACCGCCGCGCGCAACGTGGCCGCGCGATTGGACGGCGGGAAGATCATCGCGCACCATCCGAGTCGCAACGTGTACGCGCTCGGCTTGGGTCCAGGCTATGGGCTCGTGGAGGTCGGCGCGGTCCGGACCGCCGGGCGCGGCCTCTCCATCGCGAAGGACCTGGTCACCGCGCGGCATCTCGCGCAGGCCGGCGGTTGGAGGGCGCTGCGCGCGGCGCTGCCGCCCGCGGTCCTGACGGGATGGCGGCCGGCTGATTGGGATGCCGCGCCGCTGGCGGACGGCGCCGTTGGCGTGCCGGTCGCAGGCGGGCATCCGGTGCAGCAGCCGCCGTCCGCCGCGGCGTGACGGAGTGGAGGATCAGATCTCGGCCTTGTTGCCGAAATACTCGTGGTCTTCGTTGTAGCCGCCTTCGCCCGCCCCGATCGTACGGTAGTCGGCGACGAACTCGATCGCCTGGACCCACTTCACCATTTTGAACCCCAGCTGCCGCTCGTTGCGAAGGCGCAGCGGCGCCCCGTGGACGACGGGCAGCGGCGCCCCATTCATTTCGTACGCCAGGATGGCATTCGGATGGTGGAGTTCGTGGATCTCGTGCACGTCGTAGTACGGACCCCCGCCACCGCCTTCCCCGAAGGAGTAGAAGACCGCATATCGCGCGGCGGATCGAGGTTTGACGATATCCATCAACGCCGACAGCTGGAGCCCGCCCCAGGCGGCGATCCCCGACCATCCCTGAACGCAGTGCAGCAGCGTGATCTGTTCGTGCTTCGGCAGCGCCCGGATCTCCGCGAGGGACAGTTCGACCGGCCGCTCGACCTCGCCGGACACTCGCAGCCGATAGTCCCGGAAGCCGCCGTCGCGCAGCCGCGCGTACTCCGCCGACGCGGGCAGCCGGCCGTTCGGCCACAGGTACGGCGAAATGTCGCCCGGCCCGTACTCGGCGCCGGGGTTGAAGCGGTCGAGCGCGGCGCCCATCACGGGTAGAACCGTGCGCTGGTAGAGGTGCTGGAGGGCGCGGGGCGCGCGCCACGAGACGCGGTTCGCGAAGACGTTGAACGCGATCACGGCCAGAATGCCGAGGGTTCCGATGGCCACGCCCGTCCAGGCGGCACCGCTGTCGATCCCGGCGAACATCCGGTTCATGTTCCCGCGGAGGTTGGTGATCGCCACCATCGTGATGTGCACGACGAAGAACATCAGATAGTAGGTGCCGAGGAGGAAATGGATCGACCGCGCCGCCTGCCGGTTGCCGAAGATCCGCTGGAAGAACGGATGGGTGTTGACCAGCGCCGGCGACATGGCGAGACCGGTGAGGATCGAGAGAGGGGCCGCGACGAAGACCGTGGCACTGTACGCGAGCTGCTGCAGAGCGTTGTCGAACACCCCGCCGTCGCCCGGCGGCACGTGCAGGCTCGCGTACGCGACGAGGGTCGTCAGGGCCCGGGGAAAGACGGTCCACGAATCCGGGACCAGCCGCCGCCACTGATCCGTCGTCAACAGCGCCGCGTAGAAGACGACTCCCACGAGAACCCAGGAGAGCACGCCGAAGAAGTGCCAGATACGGGCGAGTCCGATGACGTGGCGTCCGCCCGGTAGACCGATCGCTCCCGGCAGGTAGACGGAATCGTCCTTGGCGGTCCAAATTCGGTTCTGCGGCACCGGCCCCCGAAAGCGGATCCACTCACGATTCGGGGTCGAGTGAATCGTCCAGTAGAGCCTCGGATGATCGGCGAGAATCTGCACGCCGCTCCGCGCGAGGATCGTCATCACGAGAAAGCTAAGGTAGTGCAGCCACCTCACCCAGGCCGTATAGCCGGTGGGGATGCCCGGCTCGGGCGTTACGGCGGGATATGCCGCGGCAAACGCCGCCCACCACGGCGTGGTGACGGCCCACCGGGCGGTGAGGACGGCGGCCGCGCCCGCGAGCAGGAGGGGTACCGCGAAGACCCGGACGGGGTAGAAGCGGCTCCCGATCCGAAGAGATCCGAAGCCCATCCGTACGGTCGGGCTGGCGCCCTCCGCGAACCCACGTACGTGTCCGGCGACGGGGCGCTCCTCGACGGTTAGGGCCATGGCGGGTACCTCATGCGAGTGCTGTTGTTTTGCTCCTGTTCCATGGTGGTACGGCTCCCGCGGACAGTCAAATACGCCGCGGCGGCAAAATAGTGCAAAGACCCTATCCAAGATAGGGCACTGCTCCGATGCGCCCGCCCCCGGCGTCTGGTATTCAGATATCGGACTGTAAAGGTCCATTTGGCCCGCTAAACAGGAGCGCGCGATGAAGCTCAGTCGCGAGAGCGAGTACGGACTGGTCGGCCTAGTCTATCTCGCCCGGCAGCGCGCCGGCACCGTGATGGCCGTCAAGGCCATCGCCGCCGCGGAGGCGCTGCCCGCGATGTTTCTCGCGAAGACGTTCAGCAGGCTGGCGCGGCACGGTATCCTCCGCTCGTATCGGGGACGCCGACGGGGATACCAACTCGCCAGGAGCGCGCGGGAGATTAGCGTGCGAGAGATTTTGGAGGGCATCGAAGGGCCCGATCTGTTCACGCACTGCGTATTTTGGAGCAAATCGTGCTCCGAAGAGCGGCCCTGCGCGCTGCACGAAACGTGGAAGGCGATCCGGCCGCAGGCGAGGGATCTAGCGTCGAAGATGACCTTGGCCGACTGCGCAGAGGACCGGGCTTCGCACGCCGAGGTTTCGCCGGTCGCGGTCCCGTCAGCATGAACGACTTCGCAAAGGGAGGGAGATCGATGCAGAGTCCTGTGCTCAACCGGGTGATCCGTTCGGTTGCTCCGTTCGCGGCAGTGGTGGCGCTCGTCGCGCTGCTCGCGGCGCCGGGCGCCCAAACGGCCTCGGCGCAGAACGGCGAAAGCGGCTCCTACAATGCCGCGCTGCCGCCGGTCGGGGCCGCGCACGTCAAGGAGGTCAAGATCGTTGCGCAGGACAGCGTCCAGGAGATCGCCCCGGGCGTGAAGGTGCCGCTGTGGACCTTCAACGGGTCGGTGCCCGCGCCGCTGATCCACGTCCGGCAGGGCGACGAGGTGCACGTGGCGTTCGTGAACAAGACGCCGCTCGCGCACTCGATCGACTTCCACGCGGCGACGACTCCGTGGAACGTCTGGTATCAGCCGGTGGCCCCGGGCAAGACGCTCAACTTCACCTTCATGGCCAAGGACCCGGGCGTGTTCATGTTCCACTGCGGCACGCCCCCGGCGTTCATGCACATCAGCAGCGGCATGTACGGCGCCATCATCGTGGACCCGAAGACGCCGCTGCCCCCGGCCAAAGAATTCGGGCTCGTCGAAAGCGAGTTCTACGTCAGGCAGGGGCCCAATAACACGTATCTGCCGGACGCGCAGAAGGTCCTCGACGTCAAGCCCGACTACGTGGTGTGGAACGGTGTGGCGGACCAGTATCAGGCGCACCCGCTGACCGTGAAGGCGGGCCAGCGCATCCGCCTCTACGTCCTGAACGCGGGCCCGACCCTGTTCTCCGCGTTCCACGTGATCGGCTGGATCTTCGACAAGGTCTACGCCGACGGCAATCCGGAGAACGTCCTACACGGCGTGCAGACGTACGCGATTCCGCCGGGTGGCGGGGCGATGTTCGAGTTGACGATCGACCAGCCGGGGCTGTACCCGTTCGTCACACACTCGTTCGCGTACACGGGCAAGGGCGCGGTGGGAGTCATCAAGGTCGTGAAGTAGCGGGCACGACAACAACACGCACCGGGGGGACACGCTCATGAAACGCAGGGTGAGGCAGATGTTGACGGCAGCAATCGTTGTCGGGGCGCTCGCCGCCGTCGGAGCGGCCTCCGCCGCTCAAGTGACGACGATCAAGATCGCCCAGAAGGAGTTTGCGTTCACGCCGAAGACCGTCACCGTGGCGGCGGGTCCGGCGCGGTTCGTCCTGACGAACTCCGGCACGATCGAGCACGACTTCATGATCGACGCCCTCGGCGTGAACAGCGGGTTGATCAAGCCCGGCGCGACGGTCACGATCCCGCCGGCCGGTAAGTCCCCGCTCGTGCTGAAGAAAGGTACCTATCAGGGCTACTGCATGGTTCCCGGCCACAAAGAGCTGGGGATGGTCATCACGATCGATGTCAAGTGAATCCGAATGATGCGGCGACGCCGGATCCCGTGGTAGCGTAGGGCCGTGCACCCCACCGTCCGCCGTCCGGCGATCGACGTCGCGCAGCGTCCGTTCATGGTGATCTGGGAGACGACCCGGGCGTGCGACCTGGCCTGCCAGCACTGCCGTGCGGAGGCGGCGCCGCTGCCGCACCGGGACCAGCTCACCACCGTCGAAGCGAGGGCCCTCATCGACCAGGTGGCGGCCTTCGGCGCGCCGCCGCCGCTGTTCATCCTGACAGGCGGCGATCCGATCAAACGCCCGGATCTGCTGAGCCTCATCGAATACGCGACCGCGCGACGGCTGCCGGTCGGCTTCTCGCCCTCGGCGACGCCGCTGCTCACAAGCCAGGTGATCGCGGACGTGCGGGCGGCCGGGGCGGTGGCCATGTCGCTCAGCCTGGACGGCGACACGCGCGCGACCCACGACGCCTTTCGCGGCGTGTCGGGCGTCTTCGAGCGCACACTCGACGCCTGGGATGGCGCGCTTCGGTACGGACTCAAGGTGCAGATCAACACGACGGTGACCGGTACGAACGTCATGGCGCTGCCGGGCCTCGCGCGGCTCGTGCGCGAGCGCGGCGCGATGTCGTGGAGCGTTTTCTTCCTGGTGCAGGTCGGACGGGGGCAGTGGCACCCGCAGATTACGTCGGCGGAGTGCGAGGACGTGCTGGAGTTCCTCTACGACGTGGGCGAAGCGATGCCGGTGAAGACGACGGAAGGACACCATTTCAAGCGCGTCGTCGTCCAGCGGGCGATCCTCGAGCGGCGCGGCCTCCTCCCAGAGTCGGCGCTGACGTTTGGGCCGCTGTACCATGCGCTGCGGACCACCCTCGGGCCGTGGCCGGCCGGCTCCGGGCGGCGGCGCACGCCGATGGACGTGAACGCGGGCCGCGGCTTCGTCTTTGTGTCGCATACCGGCAGCGTGCACGCGAGCGGGTTTCTGCCGCTGCCCGCGGGCAACATTCGCCGGCGGCCGTTGGGAGAGATCTACCGCGAGAGTCCGCTGCTGCGGGCGCTCCGCGACCCCGCCTCGTGGCACGGCCGGTGCGCGCATTGCGAGTTCCGCGAGCTCTGCGGCGGATCGCGATCGCGCGCCTTCGCCGCGACCGGCGATCCGACCGGCGACGATCCCCTGTGCGCCTACGAGCCGGGCAGCTTTCCGTTCACGGACGACCTGGCGTCGCTCCAGTAGGCGCCCCGCGCCGGTAGGGTCCGCGCCTCAGTAGGTCGCCCGGCCCCCGGAGATATCGAAGACCGCGCCCGTCGAAAACGAGCAGTCCTCGGAGGCCAGCCACGCGACGAGCGCGGCCACCTCATCGACCGTGCCGAAACGGCCCATCGGAATCTTGGACCGCATGAACTCGATGTGCTCGCGCGTCATCTGCGCGAAGATGTCGGTCTCCACCGCGGCCGGCGTTACGCAGTTGACGAGGACGCCGGTGCCGGCGAGCTCCTTGCCGAGCGACTTGGTGAGCGCGATCACGCCGGCCTTCGCGCTGCTGTACGCGGACGCGTTCGGGTTGCCTTCCTTGCCGGCGATCGAGGCGATGTTGACGACGCGCCCGTACTTACGCTCCACCATCGAAGGGACGAGCGCCCGGCAGCACAGGAAGACGCCGGTGAGGTCGATGGCGAGAACGCGCTGCCACGCATCGGGCGGATACTCCCAGGTCTTCGCGTTCGGTCCCGCGATACCGGCGTTGTTGACGAGTACGTCTACCCCGCCGCGGCGGCGGAGCGTTGCGCGCGCCGCCGCCGCGACCGACGACGCGTCCGCGACGTCGACCGCCAGCGCATCGACGCGGTCGGCTTCCCGCAGCTGCGCGACGGCGCGCTCGGCCTGCGCTCCGTCGACGTCCCAGATCGAGACCGTCGCCCCCGCCCCGGCGAGGCGTTTCGCAATCGCCAATCCGATGCCGCGCGCCGCACCGGTGACGACGGCGTGCCGGCCGTTCAAGGTGCTCATGTCGGCCTCCCCGCAGCCGCGGTAAGCGCCACCGCCCCTTCGGCCTCGGGCGAGCGCGCCGCGGCCTCGATAAATTCCACCGCGTGGAGCAGCGTGTCGCGGTGCACACACTGAAGGAACCGTTGTTCGACACAGTCAATGAAACATCGGAGAGCTTCACGCTGTCAAATGCACCGTGTTGTCCTCGCCGTGCCTGAGCGTCGCGCCGTCGACGGCGGCGGACTGTAAGAGGGGAGGAGATGAGGGCCGGATGAGCCGCGGGCGCACGGGGTGGGAAGCGGTCGACGCCGCGATTTCGGCCGGCGAGATCGTCGAGCTGACGCGCCGTATGGTCGCGGTGCCGAGCTACCGCGGCGACGAGGGCTGGGAATCCGGCGTGGCGCGGGTGCTCGAGGACTTTCTACGCCTGGAAGGCATCTCCGCGACACGCCGGCCGGTGATGGACGGCCGCGAGAACCTGATCGCGACGCTTCCCGGCCGGGCCGCGGGCCGGCCGCTGCTCATGCTGAACGGCCACATGGACACGGTTCCGCCGTCGGGGTCGATGCGGTATCCGCCGTTTGCCGCGGAGATCCACGACGGGAAACTGTGGGGACGCGGCGCGGTCGATATGAAGGGCGCGGTTGCGGCGATGACGGTTGCGTTCGCGGCGCTGCGGCGGGCGGGCGTCCGGCCGCCGCGGGCGGTGACGCTCGCCGCGGTAGTCGCCGAAGAGAACGGCAACCTCGGCACGGCCGCGCTCGGACGCGACGGCCCGCCCGCGGACCTGGCGATCGTCGGCGAGCCGAGCGGTCTTGCCGTCATTCCCGCGCACCGCGGTGTGTACCGGTGCGACGTGGTGGTGCGCGGCCGCGCGGCGCACGGCAGCACTCCCGAACTCGGCCTCAACGCGATCGTGCGGGCGGCGCGGCTGATCACGGCCCTCGACGAACGGCTGCCGGAGTTGTGGAAAGGGCAGCGGCACGCCGTGCTCGGCGGGCCGAGCGTCAACATCGGCACGATCCGCGGCGGGATTGCGACGAACGTCGTGCCCGACGAGTGCCGGTTCAACTTTGCGAAGCGTTACGTGCCGGGAGATTCGCCGGAGCGAATTCGGGCCGATTTGGACGCCGTCATCGGCGCGAGCATCGGCGCAGGGCAGGCGGAGGTCGTGCCCGACCCGGCCTTCGACGCCGTACCGCGTCCGCCGCTCGATTTGCCCGCGGATCACCCGCTCAACCGCACGCTCCGCGAGTCAATCGAAGCGATCACGGGACGCTCCGCGGCGGTCGGGCGGTTCCAGGCGTTCACGGACGCGGCGGTGCTCCAGGCCGCGGGCACGCCGTCGGTGGTCTTCGGGCCCGGCGACCTCGCGCTCGCGCACGCCGACGAGGAGCACGTCCCGCTCGACGCGCTCCACGCCGCGGCGCGCATCTACGCGCACACGGCGCTTGGTCTCTGCGAGGCCGCGGAGGGAGGCTGAGGCCCGGCGCGGGCTAGCGTTTGATCCGGCTGATCTTGGCGCCCTGGAGCGAGACGTCGAACATCAGGCCCTTTTGACCGACGACGAATGCGACGATTGGCTGGTTGATCTGCATCGTGCTGAGGTCGGCGCCCACGCCGACGTTGATGAGCGTCACCGCGCCGTCCACGCCGACTTGCCAGCCCGAAGAGCTCTCGAAGTGCCGGAGGGCCGCACCGTCGCGGAACACGAGGATCAGGTCCTTCTTCTGAATGCCGATGGAGGCCCCCCACGAGCCGCCGGTGATGCTGTAGTAGCCGAACGTCCGGGGTCCTTCGCGTAGCGCTCCCTCGCCGTACTGCCCGCCGATCACGAAGGCAACCTTGACCACGTTGGGAATCACCAGCACGGCCTTGGACCGCGCCACGAATTCGCGGCTGCCCTTCACCTCCGAATAGAACCGGCCGAGCGCCGAGTCGACGCTGGCGTTGATTTCGGCCGCCGTCCTTGCCGACGAGACCGGGGGCATGACGAGCGTGCCGAGCAGCAGCAGCGAAAGGACGACCAGGACGATCCCGCGTGAACGCATACTCTCAGCCTCCTCCAAGCCGGAGGGCGCTCCGGCCGCGGATCACGTACCTGCCGTTAGCTGACCCGCGCTGGTTATTTGTACCCGGAAAGGACGATTAGACTGCATTTCGCAGCCGGGCCACCCCGGCACCTGCCCCGTCTGTGCGGGACCTCCGCCGCATTCGCGGCTCCTGCCCCGTCTGTGCGGGACCTCCGCCGCATTCGCGGCTCCTGCAGGAATTGGCGGCGGCGGTGGCAACCTATCTTCACGACGTAGGCGCCTGCCGCGCCGGAGCACGCGAAGGGGGGCCTCAGATGAAACGCTGGCTGCTCGCGCTCTTCGTGACCGGAGTGACCGCCGCGCTCGCCGGCGGCGGTGTCACGCTCGCCGCGCCGGGACCGATCAAGGTCGGGCTCGTGACCGCCGAATCCGGCGTCTTCGCGCCCAACGGCCGCGACATGATCAACGGCTTCGAACTGGCCCTCAAGGAGGCGGGGAACAAGGCTGCCGGCCGGTCGATCGAGCTGATCGTCGAGGACGACCAGGGGCTGCCCGGTCCGTCACTCACGAAGGCGCGCAAACTCGTTGAGCTCGACAACGTGGATGTGATCACGGGACCGCTCGCCGCGAGCTCCGGCTACGTGCTGCGCGACTACGTCGACGAGCAGAAAATTCCGGCGTTGTTCCCGGTCGTGTCGTCCGACGACCTGACGCAGCGGAAGACTTCGCCTTGGGTCGTCCGCACCGGGTGGACGAGCAGCCAGCCGAACCACCCGTTCGGCGAGTACGCCGCCAAGACGCTGCACTACAAGCGCATCGCGACGATCGCCTACGATTTCGCGTTTGGCTGGGAGACGGTGGAAGGCTTCCAGGACACGTTCGAACAGAACGGCGGCCGCGTCGTCACGCACCTGTGGCCGCCCATCGGCGCGCCCGACTACAGCCCGTACCTCGGCCGGATCCAGAATGTGGACGCGGTGTACGCGACCTTCAGCGGTAACGACGCGCTGCGGTTCCTGCAGCAGTACCGCGCGTTCGGCCTGATGGGCCGCATCCCGCTGATCGGCAACGGCACGCTGACCGACGAGCACATTCTCTTCCAGGAGAACGATCTGGCGAAGGGGATCATCACGCCGCTGCACTACAGCGCGGCGCTCAACACGGAGCAGAACCGCGCGTTCGTGCGCGCCTACGTCCGCGCCTACAACCGCGTGCCGTCGTACTACTCGGAAGCCTGCTACACCGGGATGCAGGTGATTCTGAAGGCGCTCGCCGCGATCGGGGGCAGGATCGAAGATCGCGCGGCGTTCGTGGCCGCGATGCGGAAGGTGGCGCTGCCAGACGCGCCGCGCGGACCGCTGCGTTTCGACGCGTACGGCGCGCCGATCCAGAACGTGTATATCCGCCGGGTGGACATCAACAACGGCGAGCCGCAGAACACCGTGATCTTCACGTATCCCAACGTCTCGCAGTTCTGGACGTACAATCCGACGGAATACTTGAAGAAGCCGGTGTACACGCGGGACTTCCCGCCCGCCCATCCGTAGCGATGGCGTACCCGTAGGGCCGGCGCCGTCGATGGGCCGGGAGGAGGCCGCGCGGGACCCGGCGTTCATGTACTTCCCGGGCCACTACCGGTGGTCGCACGGGATGCTGCACGCACTCGGCTCGGCGCCGTGGGGCGGGGCCGAACTCGACGAGGTGCACCGGACCGGCCTGCGCCTCTGCGGCCGTGCCGGCGACGACGGCGCCTGGTTCGAGGAGTGGACCCGCACCGCGGAGGCGGTGGAACGGGCCGGTCGGGAACGCGTAAGGCGCGGTCACGAGGCCGGCGCCGCGGCCGATCTCTTTCGGGCCGCGCACTACTACCATATCGGCGAACGTTTTCTCCAGCCCAAGACCGCCGCGGGACTCGCAGTCTATCGCCGGGGCGTGGACTGCTTTCGCGATGCCGCCGCGATGGCGCGGCGGCCGCGGATCGAGCCGGTCGAGGTGCCGTACGAGGGGACGACGCTGCCCGCGCTTTTCGTCCACGCGGCCCCACGCGGTGCGGGTGTGATGCGGTCGCCCGCGATGGTGTTCTTCGACGGGTTCGACATCACCAAGGAAATTCAGTACTTCAAAGGCATCTCCGATCTCGCCGGGCGCGGCATCGCCTGCTTGATCGTCGACGGCCCCGGCAACGGCGAGACGATCCGGTTCCGCCATCTTCCGCTGCACCACGAAACCGAACGCTACGCGACTCCGGCCTACGAGTACCTCGCGGGCCGCGAGGAAATCGACCCGGCGCGCGTCGGGGTCATGGCGATCAGTCTCGGCGGCTACTATGCGCCGCGCGCGGCGGCCTTCGAGCCGCGCTTCGCGGCGTGTATCGCCTGGGGCGCGCAGTGGGACTACCACGCCGTGTGGAAGGAGCGCCTCGAGCGGCTGGAGCGGGGCGACGCCCCGCCGCTGTCCGTTCCGTGGGAGCATCTGTTGTGGATCTTCGGCGTGCGGACGCCGGAACAGGCGCTCGCGCGCCTCGAGCCGTTCCGCCTCGAGGGCGTGGCGCAGAAGATCGCGTGCCCTTTTCTACTGCTGCACGGCGAGGGCGATTCGCAGATCCCGCTCGCCACGGCCCGGCGGTGCTTCGACGCGATCGGCTCCCGGCGGAAAACGTTCAGGGTGTTCACGCGGGAGGAGGGCGGCTACCACCACTGCCAGGTCGACAACACGAGCATCGCCGTCGCCTGCATGTGGGACTGGCTCGAGGACGTGTTCGGCGTGCCGCCGAACCGTCGCGCAGAGACCGTTTTCCCGGCGGGAGGAGGCCGTTTCAATGAGTAAGCGGGGCTATGCGCGTCCCCTGGCGCGGCTGGAATATCCGCTCGTCCGCGGGTCCCGCGGGCTGGAGCGGGTGAGCTGGGACGAGGCGCTGGCGCTCATCGCGCGGCGCTTCGGGGAGATCCGCGGCGCCGCGGGACCCGACGCCTTCTGCTGCTTCAGCTGCTCCAAGGCGTCGAACGAACTGAACTTCGCCGCGCAGAAATTCATGCGCACGGTGATCGGCACCAACAACATCGACAGCTGCAACCGCACCTGACACGCTCCCAGCGTCTCCGGTCTGGAGACGGTCTACGGCGCGGGCGGCGGGACGACGTCCTACGAAGAGATGGAGCATACGGACCTTCTGTTCCTGTGGGGCGCCAATCCGCGGGAGACGCATCCCATCATGTTCCACCACATGCTGCGGGGCTTACGCAACGGGGCACGGCTCGTCGTCGTCGATCCGCGGCGCACACCGACGGCGCAGCTCGCGCACCTTCATCTGCAGCTGCGGGTGGGCGCCGACATCGCGCTCGCCAACGCCATGGGGCACGTGATCCTCGACGCGGGGCTGGAGCACCGGGAATTCACCGAACAGGCGACGAGCGGGCTCGACGCGTACCGCCGGCACGCGGCGGCCTATACGCCGGAGTTCGCCGAGCGGGTGAGCGGCGTACCGGCGACGGCGATCCGCGACGCGGCGCGGATGTACGCGGCGGCCCGGCGGGCGATCATCTGCTGGACGCTGGGGATCACCGAGCACCACAACGCGACGGACGGAGTCTATGCGCTCTGCAATCTGGCCAACCTCACCGGCCACGTCGGCCGGTACGGTTCCGGCCTCGATCCCCTGCGCGGCCAGAACAACGTGCAGGGCGGGGGCGACATGGGCGCGATCCCCAACCGTCTGCCGGGCGGCGCGGACGTCGAGGATCCGGCGCAGCGAGCGCCCTACGAAACCGCCTGGGGTGTGGCGCTGCCGTCGAAGCGCGGACGGCATCAGAGCCTGATGTTCGAGGGCATGGAGCGGGGTGAGATCCGCGCGGCGTACATCATCGGCGAGAACCCGCTCATGTCCGAGGCGAACCAAGCCCGCTGCCGCGCACTGATGGAAGGGCTGGAGTTCGTCGTCTTACAAGATATCGCCCTCAACCAGACGGCCGAGATCGCCGACGTCGTCCTGCCGTCGGCCCTGTCGTGGTGCGAGTGCGACGGGACGGTGACGAGTTCCGAGCGGCGGGTGCAGCTCATGCGCAAGGCGCTAGACCCGCCCGGCGAGGCGCGTGACGACATCTTCATTCTTCAAGACTTGGCTCGCCGCATGGGCCACGAGTGGGGCTACACTTGCGCCGAGGACGTGTGGAACGAAGTGCGGCGTCTGTCCCCGCGGCACCGCGGGATGTCGTATCGGAGGCTCGCCGAGTGCGGGGGCCTGCAGTGGCCGTGTCCCGACGAGGCGCATCCCGGCAGCGCGTTCCTGCACGACCGCCTCTGGCGGCGGCCGGTCGAGGGCCCGCGGGCGCCGTTCATGCCGGTTGAGTGGGCGCCGCCGGTGGAGCCGCCCGACGAAACCTATCCGTTCACGCTGACGACGGGACGGCGGCTCGAGTTCTTCAACACGGGCACGCAGTCGCGCGGCTACGCGGCGCCCCGGCCGCAGATGGAATTTGTGCACATGTGGCCTGCGGACGCGCGGCGGCTCGCCATCGAAGAAGGCGACCTCGTCCGCGTGCGGTCCCGGCGCGCGGCGCTGTTGGCGCCGGCGACGCTCGACGCGACGCTGGCGCCGGGACTCTGCTTCATGACGCTGCACCACCCGGAGCTCGTGCCGACAAATCTGCTGACGATCGACGCCTGGGACCCGAAGTCGGGTACGGCCGAGTTCAAGGCGACGGCGGTCGCCGTTGAGCGCGTGGCGCCGCGCGGCACGTGGAGCCAGGAACAGGTGGGACAGGAGGCGGCCGCTCATGCCGATCGAGCCCAACCCGGCGTTCTCGGCCTCTGACCGCGAGGCGGCGGCGGTCGAGCGCGCGCTCGCCGCGCTCGGCGCAGAACCGCGGCGTTCGGATATGCTGCCGCTGCTCCAGGCGCTTCAGGAAGATCTGGGATGGCTCCCGACGGGCGCGCTCCGCCACCTCGCGGAGCGGATGCATCTTCCGTTCCCGGACGTGTGGGGGGTCGCCACGTTCTATGCCCTGTTCCGCTTCGAGCCGCCCCGCGGCGTTGTCGTCCACGTCTGCGACGACGTGCCGTGCCGCCTCCGCGGAGCGGGGTCGCTCGTTCAGGCTCTGGAGGCGCGCTACGGTGCGCCTCGGCGCTTCACCGGCGGGGCCCACGGGAGCGCGGGGCAGAACGCGGCGGCCGGCGGGCGGGCTACGCCGGTCGACTGGGAAACCGTGCCGTGCCTCGGTCAGTGCGATCACGCGCCGGTTGCCGCCGTCGCCGGCCGTCTGCAGAGAAAGGCCACCCCGGAGCGCGTCATCGCCTCCGCGGCGGAGTCCGCGGGCCGTGCCTGAGACCAGGCGGCTTCTCGCACGGGTCGGTCGCGCCGACCCGCTGAGCCTGGACGACTATCGTCGGGCCGACGGCTGCAGGGCTCTACGTCTGGCCGTCGAGCGCGGCGCGGAGTGGGTGCTCTCCGAATTGGACGCCTCGCGTCTTGTGGGCCGCGGCGGCGCCGCCTTCCCGGCCGGGCGGAAGTGGCGCGCCGTGGCGGGCGCGTCCGGACGGCGGCGCGTCGTGTGCAACGCGGACGAGAGCGAGCCCGGTACGTTCAAGGACCGGGTGCTGCTGGAGGAGGACCCCTTCGCGGTCATCGAGGCGATGGCGATTGCCGGGCTGACCGTCGGGTCGGAGGACGGCCTGGTCTACGTTCGCGGAGAGTACCGCCTGGCGGCGGACCGGCTGGGGCAGGCGATCAAGACCGCCGAGGACGCGGGGCTGCTCGGCGAGGACGCGGCCGGCTCAGGCCGGGCCTTTCGCATTCGCGTCTTCCGCGGAGCCGGCGCCTACGTTTGCGGTGAGGAGACGGCGCTTTTCAACTCGGTCGAAGGGCGGCGCGGCGAGCCCCGCAACAAGCCGCCCTTCCCTACGGAGGCCGGACTCTTCGGCGACCCGACACTGGTCAACAACGTGGAGACGCTCTGCAACGTGCCTCTGTTGCTGCGGGAGGGCGCGGCGGGCTTTCGTCGGTACGGGACCGACAGGTCGAGCGGGACGAAGCTTTTCTGCCTCAGCGGGCACGTCGAACGCCCCGGACTGTACGAAGTCCCGTTCGGCACGACGCTTCGCGAGCTGCTGGCCCTCGCCGGCGGCGTATGGCGCGGGCGGCGCCTCCAGGCCGTCCTGTGCGGCGGGGCGGCCGGCACGTTCTTCGGGCCGGACCGGCTCGACGTGCCGCTCACCTTCGAGGACCTGCGCGCGGCCGGCGGCACCGTCGGCTCCGGCGCCGTGATCGTGCTCGACGAAACGGCCTCGCTCTGGGACAGCGTGCTGCGCGTGGCGCGCTTTTTTCAGGAAGAGTCGTGCGGCCAGTGCGTTCCCTGCCGCGTGGGCACGCAGCGTCAGCTCGAGATCGTGCAGCGCCTGGCCTCCGGGCAGGGCAGACCGGGGGACGCCGCGCTGCTTCGCGACATCAGCGCGGCCATGACGGACGCTTCCATCTGCGGGCTGGGACAGACGGCGTCGGGCGCGGTGCTGAGCGCGCTCGCGCTTGTCCCGGGGCCCCCGGCATGAGCGTGCTCCTCGAGATCGACGGCCGTCCGGTCGAATCTGAGGAGGGGATGACCGTTCTCGACGCGCTGCGGCGGGCCGGCCTCGATGCCCCCACCCTGTGCCACCATCCGAACCTGACCCCGGTCAACGTCTGCCGGGTGTGCGTCGTGGAGCTCGAGGGCAGCCGCGTTCTCATCCCGTCCTGTTCCCGCCGCGTCGAGCCGGGCATGAAAGTGCGCACCGCAACCGAGCGGGTGCGGCGGGCGCGGCGTGTCGTGCTGGAACTGCTGGCCTCATCGGTGGACGTATCGACGGCGTCCGGCCTGCGGGCCTATCTCGCGGAGTACGGCGCAGACCCCGGACGGTTCGGAGAGGGTGTGCGCCGGGTCCGGGAGCCGCTGCGCGACGACAACGACCTGTACGTGCGGGAGTACGAGAAGTGCATCCTCTGCTACAAGTGCGTGGAAGCCTGCGGCGAGGACGCGCAGTTCACGTTCGCGCTCTCGGTCGCCGGTCGAGGGTTCGAGGCGCGCATCGATACCGGCGCGGACACCGCGCTCCTCGACTCCCGCTGCGTCTTCTGCGGCAACTGCGTCGCCGTCTGCCCGACCGGCGCATTGATGCCGCTCATCGAGCACCGCATGCGGCGAAGGGGCGAGTGGGACGAGTCGCGGCAGCACGCGGCGCAGACGATCTGCCCGTACTGCGGCGTTGGGTGCGCGGTCACGCTCCAAGTGCAGGACAATCGCATCGTCGGGGTCACTTCGCCGGCGGACCACGGCGTGACGCGGGGCAACCTCTGCGTCAAGGGTCGATTTGGCTTCACTTACGTCCGGCCGGACCTCCCGGAGCGACGCTGAGCGGTCCGGGCTACGGCAGCCCGCTATATCGAACACGCGATCGCGGCGGCGGCCGGACGGTCCGCTGGATGATACAGTGGTGGCGAATGTGTCGAGCACAAGGGGGATCCCGATGCCGGCCGTGCCCGAGCCGTTTCCCGCCACGCTGGACGTCGACTACCCGGACCGAGAACTGAACCGGCTCACCACCGCGTTCCGGCTGTTCACCGTCATCCCGATCGCCATTGTCTTGGCTCTCATCAGCGGGCCCGAGCAGGATAAATCACATCACATCGTACCGTTCGTCGCCGGCGGGATCGTGTTCGCCCCCACGGCGCTGCTGCTCGTGTTCGCCCGTCGGTATCCGCGGTGGTGGTTCGAGTGGAATATTGCGTTGACGAGATTCAGCGCCCGTGTCGGTGCCTACATGGCGCTTCTGCGGGACGAGTATCCGTCGGTCGAGGAGGAGCAGGCCGTCCACATCGCGATCCCGTACCCGGACGCGGCGGGCGGCCTCAACCGGTGGCTGCCGCTCGTGAAATGGTTCCTCGCCATCCCGCACTACATCGTGCTGGTCTTCGTCGGGATCGCGGCCGTGATTTGCGTCGTGATCGCCTGGTTTGCCGTCTTGTTCACGGGGCGATATCCGCGGTCGCTCTTCAACTTCGTCGTGGGCGTGTTCCGCTGGATCCTGCGGGTGGGGGCGTACGCGTTCTTGCTGACGACCGACCGCTATCCGCCGTTCGGCCTGTCGTGAGCGGTGGTCGGGACCGCCTTCGCCTGCACGGTGGACCGGCTCGAAGACGCAATCAAGGTCGCCACGGAAGCCCCCGATTGTGAAGGTACGACGCCAGGAACCGGTGGTGGACCAACCCACTACCCAGGAACCAGGTCGGGTCTTGACCCGATCCGCGACACATACTCCGCCCGATTGAGGTGACAGTCCGGGTACGAGATGTTTAAGGCGGAAAGACGTCATGCGCGGGAGGTTGGTCTGGGGAGTTAGACGGTCCCTCGCCGACAGAGCAAACTCAGGGCGACCTGGGGACGCAAAGTCAACGGCACCCATGTGGTGGGCCGGGCTGCCGAAACGAGGCAGGCTAAGGTGGAGGGGGACCCATGAGGTGGGTAATCACCGGTGCAGTCATTGTGGCGCTTGCGGCATGGGGCGGATTCGCAGGCGTTGCGCAGGCTGAGATCGCCGGGCCTGCCATTCAGACGCAAGGCTCGCTCACCGGAGTCAACGTCGACTCGAGCACCTTCGCAGTTCTCGGACCCGCTGGTACGCAAGAATTCCACGCGACCACTCAGACAGTTTTCTACGCCGGCACCGAGCGGATTGATTTCGGCCGTCTGCCGGAGTTCATCGGCGTCGGAGCGCTTGTGTGGTCTGCGCCGGTTGAATCCGAGCAGATTGCCGGCATCGTGACGCTGCTGGTGTATCCGGTAAGAGGAACCGTAGCTCCGGGCTTCAGCGTCGGGGGCGTTGACAAGGGCGACTACACCATTGGTGGCGGCGGCGGTGGTGGTGGGGCTGGCGGCGATGACGCCGGCGGCGGTGGTGGTGGCGGCGGTGGCGGTGGCGGTGGTGGCGGCGGTGGCGGTGGTGGCGGCGGTGGCGGTGGCGGTGGCTACGATCACGGCAACGGCCAGGGCGCCGGCAAGGGCCACGGTAGCGGTGAGCAGGGCGACAAGGGCTGGGGCCACGGCGAAGGCGGTAACGGTGGCAACGGCAACGGTGGCGACAACGGCAACGGTGGCGAGCACGGTCACGGTCGTTGAGGCCGCGGCGGCGTAACAGCGCCGCCGGTTGCGAACATGCGGGCACCCGGGATCACTCCGGGTGCCTTTATCATTCTCTCGAATCACGGCCCCGCGGATGTCGGTCCGGCCATGCTTCAATCCGTAAAATCTTCCGTAGCGATCAGCAACCGTCCGGCCGTCGCAACTCCGACGCCTACTCGTCGAAAGGCGGGATCCAGGATGTTCTTCAGGTGTCCTTCGCTGTGGATAAACGCGGCGTGAATGCGCACGGGGTCCACGGCCGTCGCGACATTTTCGCCTGTCAGGGTGCCGCGCGACACCACGCGGGACATCCGGGTGAAAAACGACTCCCCGTCCGTCGAGCCGTGGCCGATGTATCCCTTGAGGGCCATGTCGCGCGAATGCCCTCGCGCCACGCCGCGGAGAACCCCGTTCATGGAGAGCGGCGCGAGACCGTGCTCGCTTCGGACCGCGTTCAACATCGCGAGTAGATCCTCCTCGGCCGCGGGAACGAATGCGCTGTCCTGAGCTCCCGTGCCGAGCGGCGTCACAGCGGTTCCGTCCTGCGGGCGAGTTTGCGGGTATGCCGGCACCGGTCGTGCCGGCCCGAAGCCCACCGCCGCGAAAGCGGCCGCGACGATGACTACGCGCGAGACCGATACAGAGCCCCGAAACACGGCACGGCATATTCCGCACGAGCCGCGACTTCCCCTCGCGGCCCAGAGCGTAGCATTCCGTAACGTGATCCCATCGTCCGTCCTCTAACCGGCTCCCGTCGGCGAGGACTCGGGACTACGGACGGTCAGACGAGATCCACCGCTCACTCCGCCGGTCCTGGTTTGATTTGGCCTCGCTCGCGCGTGGGCAAGAGAACCGATTGGGACACAGGGTACTCCTTGCCGATCGTAACTCGCGATGTGTGCGCAGTTGGTTTCGCGCGCCCGCGGCGCGACCCCGGAGGTCCCTTCGCTGCGCGCGGCGTAGTCGGATGGTGTACCGCACGTGCGCGCCGGGAGAAGCGGATGCCGTTTGATGTGATCGTCGGAAACGGAACGATCGTCAGCCCCCGGGAGGAGTTCCCCGCGGATATCGGGATCACGGCTGGCCGGATCTCGGCCGTCGCCGCCCCGGGAGTGCTTGCCCGGCAGGACGCCGCGGAATGGGTCGACGCGGCCGGCCTTAAGGTGCTGCCGGGGCTCATCGACGCGCATGTCCATTTCTACGATCCCGGGTGGCCGGAGTGGGAGGACTTCACCAGCGGCACGCGCGGCGCGGCGGCCAGCGGCCTCACCACGATCGTCGAGATGCCGAACTCGTACCCGTCCGTGGATCGGGCCGAAATCATGCGCTCGAGGCTTCAGATCGTCGAGCCTAAGGCGGTGATCGACTTCGCGATGTACGGCGGGCTCGGGGAGACGAACGGCGGAGCGGCGGCCGGACTCGCCGAGGCCGGTGTCATCGGATTCAAGAGCTTCCGCTCCAAGCTGCCCGAGACCAACGAGCGCGCCAAACTCGAAGGCGGCATCCGCGTTGCGGATCCGGGCCTGATGCTCGAGCGCCTGCGCGAGTCGGCGGCCACGGGCCTCGTCCACTCGGTGCACGTCGAGCACGACGCGCTCGCGAAGTACTTTGAGGCCAAGGCGCGCGCCGCCGGGCAGGTCAAGCCTCAGGACCACAGCCGCGGGCGTCCCGAGCTGTGCGAGGTCGTGGCGACAGGGGAGACGCTCGCGCTCGCCCGCGCCGCCGGCGCCAGGCTGCATCTCGTCCACGTCGCCTCACCCGACGCGATCATGCTCGCCCGGCGCGCGCGCGAAGATGGCCAGGCCGTCACGATCGAGTCGCGGCCGGAGTATCTACACTTCACGGACACGGATATGACCTCGTTCGGGGCATACGGGAAGGTGCACCCGCCGCTCCGCTCGGCGGAGAGCCAGGCGCGGCTGTGGGAATTCGTGCGTAACGGTACTGTGGATATTCTCGCAAGCGACCACACGCCGAGCCCGTCCCGCGAGGCGGACCGCCGTTCGGACAACATCTTCGATGCGGCCGGCGGGCAGCCGGGCATGGAACCCATGGTGCCGATGATGCTGACCCACGTGAACGCCGGACGTTTGACGCTCGGCCGCCTCGTCGCGCTGCTGAGCGAGAATCCCGCACGGATCTTTGGGCTCTACCCGCGCAAGGGCCGCGTTGCCATCGGCTCGGACGCCGATCTCACGATCGTTGACATGGCGCGGACGCACGTCCTGCGGTCCAACGACTTCTACACTAAGTCGCGCGTCTTGACCCGTCCCTACGACGGCCGCACGGTTACCGGGATAGCGGTCGTGACGATGGTGCGCGGCCGCGTCGTCGCCTCAGGGGGCGAGGTGACGACGCGGCCGGGGTACGGACGGTTCCTGCGGCCGTAGACTAAATCCGCAGCCGGGGATCGAGCGCGTCGCGCAGGCCGTCCCCGAACAGATTGAATCCGAGGATCACGGCCATCAGCGCGAGCCCCGGCGCGATCATGACGTGCGGCGCCATCCCGGCCCATTCCAGGCTGTTCTGCAGCATGGACCCCCACTCGGCCGTGGGGGGCGAGATGCCGAGCCCGAGGAAGCTAAGGCTCGCGCCGATCGTGATCGCGCTCGGGACGAAGAGACTGATCTGCACGATGACAGGGGGGAGCATATTGGGGACGATGTAGCGGCCGATGATCCGGCCGTCCCGCGCGCCGGCCGCGCGCGCCGATTCCACGTAGGCCTGCTCCCGCAGGCTGAGCACGACGCCGTTCACCAGTCGCGTGAACTGCGGGACCTGGTAGATCGCCAGCGCGATGATGACGTTTCGGAGGCTCGAGCCCACGACGGCGATGATGCCGAGTGCCACGACGAGGCTCGGGAATGCCAACAGCACGTCCATGAAGCGCATGATCGGGGTGCGCACCCGAGGATAGTAGCCGGCGACCAGCCCGCACGCGATGCCGGTGACTCCGCCGAGCGCGACGGCACTGACCGACATCACGAGGTCCGTGCGGGCGCCGACCACAACCCGGCTCAGCAGGTCGCGGCCTTCGGTGTCCGTGCCAAACGGGTGCCGTCCGGTGGGGGGCGCGAGGTTCTGCGTCAGGTCGATGGCGTTGGGGTTGTCCCGCAGCAGGTGGGGGCCGACGGTCCCGGTCGCGAGGAACAGGGCGATCAGGATCCCGCCGTAGTGGAGCCGGAGGTTGCGGCGCGCGGCGGAGGGCCGTCGTCTCATTCGAGGCGGATGCGCGGATCGATCCACGCGTACAGCAGGTCTACTGCCAGGTTCACCAGCATGAAGAGCGCCGCGAACAGCAGCAGGTCGCCCTGAATCAACGGAAAGTCACGCTGTGCCACCGCGGTCACGAGGAGGCGCCCCAGGCCGGGCCACGCGAAGATCGTCTCGGTTACGATCGCGCCGCCGAGCATGTAGCCGAAGAGCAGCCCGATCACGGTGACGACCGGCAGCAGCGCGTTGCGCACGGCGTGCCAGCCGATGACCACGACCTCGCGCAGACCTTTCGCCCGGGCCGTCCGTACGTAGTCTTCCTTGATCACGTCCAGCAGCGACGAGCGGGTCATGCGCACGATAAAGGTCAGGGGAAACATCGCAAGCGAGACCGCGGGCAGGATGTAACTGCGCCACGTCTCGTTCCCGCCGCTCGGGACGACGTGGAGGCGCACGCTGAACGTGTAGATGAGGAGAAGGCCGAGCCAGAAGAGCGGGATCGAGATGCCGGCGAGCGCCACGCCGCTCGCCGCCGCATCCCACATCGTGTCGCGCTTCCAGCCGGCGAGGATCCCGAGCGGAATGCCGACGGCGGCGGCGACCGCCATCGCGGCGCACGAGAGCGCGAGCGTCGATGGGAAATGGCCGCCCAGTTCGTGCAGGACCGTCTGCCCGCTCTGAATCGAGACGCCGAGGTCGCCGCGCAGCAGGCGCGAGAGGTAGCGGGCGTATTGCACGGCGACCGGTTGATCGAGCCCCCACGCCCGCCGGTACTGCTCCACCGTTTCCTGGGAGGCATCGGTGCCGACGTAGAGCCGAGCGGGATCGCCCGGGATCGCCCGGAAGGCGAAGAACACTACCGTCACGATCAGGAGGAGCAGCGGGATGCTGACGAGCGCGCGCCTGGCGATGTAGCCGCCCATCGTCGCGTCCTCGACCAGCGGTCCCCGATCAGGCGGGCGCTAGCGCTTTTCCTTCCACGCGTACTTGGCCGGCCAATTGTTCGCGGGGCCGTTGAAGAACACGCCCTGCACGGTGTCCTGCACGGCCGCGATCGTCGGCACGTCGCACAGCAGTATGGTCGGCGTGTCGGCGTACACTTGCTTGATGATCCGCGCAAAGATCTGGTCACGCTGCGCCTTCGTCGGCGCGCGCAGTGCGGCGTCGACGTCCTTGTCCACCGTTGGGTTGGAGTAGTGCGCATAGTTGTAGTACGCGGGCGGCCAAGCGCTCGTGAGGTAAAAGGTTCGCATCACGTACTCCGCATCGCCCGAAAAGACGTTGACGGCGAGGTTCAGCAGATCGTAGGGGAGCTGCTGGGGAATCGGCAGATTGACGCGTGCCAGAAAGGTCGCCGAATCCACGACGTTGACGTTGGCGCCGACGCCGACGTTCTTGAGCATGCCCTGCACCAGCTCGGCGATCTGCACGTCGCCGGAGCGGGCGCCGCTGGTCGTCGCGATGTCGAGCGAGAGCGACTTGCCGTCCTTCGCGCGCATCCCGCCCGGGCCCGGCTTCCACCCCGCTTCGTCCAGGAGCCGCGCCGCTGCCGCCCGGTCGTACGGGTAGACGCCAGCCCGTGCGTAGCCGTCCACCTTGCGCGTCAGGAAGTTAGCGGTCGAGAACTCCGCGCTGCCGAGCAGCACGGTCCGCATGATGCCGTCCTTGTCGACCGCGTGGTTGAGCGCACGCCGCACGCGACCGTCCTTGAGCGGATCGTGTGCTGCGTTGATCGCCAGGTAGTACTGCTGGGAGCCCAGCTGTTGCAGAACCCGGAAGCCCTTGAGGTGCCGCAGCCGCGCGATGTCTGGGATCGAGAGCGCGAGCGCCATGTCCACGTCGCCGGCCTGCAGCATCGCGGCGCGCGCACTGATCGACGGCACCATGCGGAACACAATTTCGTCGAGGTACGGCAGCCCTTTGCGCCAGTACTGCGGCGCGCGCCGGAGCCGGAGGATCTCGTTGGCGCGGAACTCCTGGACGGTGAACGGGCCCGTGCCTGAGGCCTGTCGCTTGAGGCCGTCGTCACCGACTTTTTGGACGAACGACGGGCTGTACATCGAAAACGTGGGCAGGCTGAGCCACGCCGCGAGGCCCGGCTGGGGCTGGGTCATCGTTACCCGCACCGTGAGGTCGTCGACCGCGTCGATGCGCCTGACGAAGAGCGCGTCGTAGAGCGGCTGTTTCTTCTCGCCTTTGCGCTCCAGGTTCCACTTCACGGCCGCGGCATTGAAGGACGTCCCGTCGTGGAACTTCACGCCGGGCTGCAGCTTCCAGGTGACCGTCAGGCCGTCCCGGGATATCTGCTCGCTCTGGACCAGGGAGGGGACCAGCTTGCCGTCCGCGTCCCAGTCGAATAGCGTCTCATAGAAGTACTTCGCGACCTCGTTCAACGTGCTGATGTTGGCGGAGTTCGCGTCGATGTGCGTCGCGAACGGGACGAATGCGATCGTGAGCGTGCCGCCGTATATCGGTTCCGCAGCCTGCGCCGGGACGGCGCCGAGCAACGGCCGCAACGCGGACAGAGCGGCGCCCCCGGTCAGCGTGGCGCCTGCGGCGGACAACAGGTCGCGGCGGCTGATCCCCTTGCCCATGCGGCTGCCGTGCTTCATCCCGTGCACCCCCGTTGTCATGAGTCGCCACAGTGTTTGGCCCGTGGCGTGGGCGTTCCCTTGTCTATCCGACATCGGAGCAGTTCCGCGGTTTCAGGCGAGCGGCCCGCGATACATGAAGGGTGTACTGCGTCTCGCAGCCGATCTCGTGCCGGGCCGGCTGATTGTCGTGCTGGACGGTACACGCTTACTGCGGCGCACCTGCCCTTCTGTGGAATGATCGTGCGATCCTAGGGTGTTGATCGGTAACTCTCGGAACGCCGTTTCGAATGCGGCAGGACTTCAACAGCCACCACATGAACCCTTTTGACACCGACTCCAACACCGGCGCAACACCTCACATCTAACTCACACCTAAGGAGAAGGAGGTCCTGACAATGCGCAGTGAGCCCAAGTTGTTGGCCGGTGCTCTTGCCGCCGTCCTGGCCGTGGTGTCTCTTCCGGCTGTTGGATTGCCGCAGTCTGGCCCGGCGCGCGAGCAGGTGATAGTGGCCGCGTACCCGAGGGATTTCCGCAACCTGGACCCCGCCCGCATTCCGGGCTCGCCGGACTACCAGATCGCGATGAACGTGTTCAATGGCCTCGTGCGCTACAAAAGCAGCTCGCTCGACGTCGAGCCCGATCTCGCCGAGCGCTGGACCGTCTCGCCGGACGGCAAGACGTATACGTTCGTTCTGCGCAGAGGGGTGCAGTTCCACCACGACTACGGCGAGATGACGTCCGCCGACGTGAAGTTCAGCTTCGACCGGATTCTCAATCCCGAGACGAAGTCGCCCTACCGGGACTCGATGCAGATCATCCAGTCGGTTGATACCCCTGACAAGTACACCGTTCGCGTCGTCCTCAACGCGCCGTCGTCGAGCTTCCTCGCAGCCGTGCTGGCGTTCCGGCCCGGGTACATCGTCAGCCAGCGGGCCGTCGAACAGTTGGGGTCCAAGTTTTCGCTCAATCCGATTGGGACCGGGGCGTTCCAGTTTGCGAGCTACGCGCCCCGCCAGGAGATCGTGCTTGACGCCAATGCGCATTACTTCCGGGGGGCGCCGGCGGCCAAGCGTATCGTCTGGAAGATCGTCCCCGACGACAACACGGCAGCGCTAGCGCTGCGGCGTGGTGAGATCAACTTCATGATCGTCCGGGACGTGCAGGTGTACAAGGACCTCCAGAAGGACCCCAGCCTTGCGTTTACGGCGACCCCGGCCGCCGGTTGGTGGGGATTCTACATGAACACCCGGCGCAAGCCGCTAAGCGACGTCAAGGTTCGGCGCGCGCTCGCCTACGCGACCGACCGCGAGACATTCGTCAAGGCATTGCTCGAAGGCGTGGGGCAGCCGATCTATAGCATCCTCAGTCCCGGTATGGTGGGTTACACTGCAAACATCGAGCGCTATCCGTTCAACCCGGCCAGGGCAAAGGCGCTCGTCGCCGAGGCGGGTTATCCGAACGGGTTCAAGATCAACGTTATCCACGAGGAGTCTGCGTACTCGTCCGTCATCGCGACGGCGATGCAGGAGTGGTTCAAGAACATCGGCGTGACGCTCGACGATCAGCGGCTCGAGGCCGGCGCCTGGACCGCCCGGCATCAGGCGGGCGACTACGACATCAACATCGACGGCATCACGAGGTTCGACCCCGACCAGATCCTGACCGAGGAATTCCACTCGGTCAGTTTCCCGCCCGGCAGCAACTACGCGTACTATGGGGCGATCGATGCGCTGATCGAGGCGCAGCGGCGGGCGCTGACAACCCGCGAGCGCGTCCAGATCCTGGCCGCGATTCAGAGGAAGGTGGCCGAGGACGTGCCGGTGGTGCCGATCGTCGACCCGATCTACGTGACAGCCTACAACAGGGGCCAGCACGGCTACGGTGCGAATACCGGCCACTGGATGACCCGGTTTGAGTTCGTAAAGTTCGCGGTGCGGTAAGCCCAGCCCCGAGGCGCCCCCGCGGCCGTGCGGGGGCCCGGTCGATGAGCTACGTGCTGCGCCGGCTCGAGCGTATGGTGCTCACCATCGCCGGTGTGATTACGTTTGCGTTTCTGCTGATCCACCTGACACCGGGCGACCCCGCGGCGCTGGTGTTGGGAGACTACGTGACCCCGGACGCGCTGCGGCAGGTGCGGGCCCAGCTGGAGCTCGACAAGCCGCTCGCGGTGCAGTACGCCCGGTATGCGAGCCGCGTCCTCCACGGCGACCTAGGCCACTCGTTCCGCACCGACCAACCGGTGCTCGACGAGATCCGCAGCCAGGCGCCGTTCACCGCGATGCTGACCGCGGCGGGAATCGTGCTCGCGCTCGCGATCGGCGTTCCGATCGGGACGCTGGCGGCGATCCGGCGCAACTCGCTCGCGGACTACGCGGCCACGACCGTGGCGATGCTGTCGCTCTCAACCCCGGGATTCTGGTTTGCGATCCTGCTGATCTATGTGTTCGCGTACCGGCTGGGACTGTTTCCCGTGATCGGCGCGGGCCGGTGGGGAGACTGGCACGCGATCCTCACCCACTTGGCGTTGCCCGCGGTCGCGATCGGAGCGCGCTCCGCCGCGCTCGTCGCCCGTATGACCCGCTCCTCGATGCTCGACGTCCTCCATCAGGACTACATCCGGACCGGCCGCGCCAAAGGCCTGAGCGGCCGGGCGGTCGTGCTGAAGCACGCCCTGCGCAACGCCGCGATTCCCATCGTGACGATCGTCGGCCTGGATGTTGCATACCTACTCGGCGGTGCCGTCGTCACCGAAACGGTCTTCGCGCGCCCGGGGCTCGGCAAGCTGCTCGTGGACGCAATCTACGCCCGTGACTATCCGACGATCCAGGGCGCGATCATGATCTTTGCCTTCAGCCTCGTGGTGATCAACCTGCTGGTGGACCTCAGCTATGCGTGCCTCGACCCGCGCATCCGGTATCAATGATGCCGCGCGAACGATCGCGCCGGCCGCCGGCCGTGCCACGCCGGCCGCGGACGCGCTACGCGCGGTATGGCGACGCCGCAGCGCCGCAGCCGGGCTAGTGGTCGTCGGCACGGTAACCCTTGTGGCATTGCTCGCGCCGCTGCTTGCGCCTCACGATCCCATCCGGCAGGCCGTTTTCGAGCGCCTCCGGCCGCCTGGGTCCGCGGCCCACGTGCTCGGGACGGACCACTTCGGCCGCGATCTGCTGTCGCGGCTCATGTACGGGGCACGCGTGTCGCTGCTGGTCGGCGTCCTCTCGGTGGCCGTCGCCTCAGGCGCCGGGACGGCCGCCGGCGTTCTGGCCGGCTACTTCGGTGGCATTTTGGACCAAACGCTCATGGCCGTGGTCGAGGTGTTGATGGCGTTTCCACTCATCCTGCTGGCGATCGCGATCGTCGCCGTGCTGGGTGGCGGCGTCATGAATGTCATGCTGGCCGTCGGCATTGCCAACGTGCCGGCTTTCGCACGGCTGGCGCGGGCCGAGATTGTACGGCACCGCGGCCGGGAGTACGTCGAGGCGGCCCGGGCACTCGGCGCAGGACATCGCCGCCTCATCACCCGGCACCTGCTGCCCAACTCCTGGTCGCCGATCATCGTGCTCATGACGCTCAAGGTGTCGACGGCCATCCTGACCGAAGCCACGCTGAGCTATCTCGGCCTGGGCATCTCGCCGCCAACGCCGACGTGGGGCACGATCATCGCTGACGGCACCCGGTTCCTGCCGCGTGCGCCGTGGATCTCGCTGGCGCCCGGCCTCGCGATCGTCGCCACTGTGCTGGGTTTCAACCTGCTCGGCGACGGAATTCGCGACGCGCTCGACCCGCGACTCCGCGGCGAATACGCGTCTGCGGCGGGCGACTGAAGCGCCGGTGTACGACGCACGAACGGAGGAGCAACATGACGATGAGCACGACGCCGATCCTGGTCACCGGCGCCGCGGGCGTGGTCGGCTCGCATACCGTACGCCAGCTGCGCGAGCGTGGAGCCGCTGTGGTGGCGGCCGACATCCTGCCCGGCCCCGGGCCGTTGCTCGACGGTCTCGACGGCCTCGAATATCGGCGGATCGACATTCAGGACCTCGCCCAGGTCCTCGACGTGCTGCGCGACGTCCGGTCGGAGCGCGTCGTGCACCTCGCGGCGCTCGTCGGTGACTGGTACAACCGCCACCCGCTTGCCAACCACACCGTGAACGTCGGCGGTTTCTTGAACGTGCTCGAGGCCTGCCGGCTCAGCGGCGTGCGACGCCTCGTCTTTGCTTCGACGTGGTCACTCTACCCGGAATTTCACGGTACGCAGCACGGGCATCCCGACTACGTGCCGGTGCCCGAAGACACACCTCCGCTGCCGGTCCGACCGTACGAGATCGGCAAGTACTCGTGCGAGCGCATGGCCGCCTGGTTCAACCACGTCTACGGGCTAGAGTTTGCGGCGCTCCGCTTCGGAGGATACTACGCGGCTGAACGCCGCTTCCATAAGGAGCCGCGCGGAGCGGGTCCGCTCACCGACATGCTGATGGCGGCGGCCTTCAGGCGTCCGTTCCATCTGGAGACGGGTGGGGATCAGGGGTTCGACGCAGTCCACGTCAAGGATTGCGCGCACGGATGCGTGTGCGCTGCGCTGGCGACGGCCACGCCCGGCGGCATCTACAACGTCGGCACCGGGCAGGCAGCGACGCTGCGCCGGGCTGCGGAGATCCTGCGCGAGCTCGCACCGGAGAGCAAGATCGAAGTCGGGCCGGGACTACTGTCCGTCAAGCACTACTGCAGGCTCGATGTCGGGCGGGCCCGGCGCGAGCTTGCCTATTCGCCTCGCTTCCCGCTGCGCGAGGGGCTCGCGGACTGTCTCGCGGAAATCCGGAGAGTCGCCGTCGCGTGACAATCCGTGTCGGTCGACGCTGGCGGTCGGCACAAGAAGGAGGAGCGCATGAACCCGCGTTGGATTGAGGCCATTGCCGCGACGCTCTCGGGCGAGGCGGCGAAGCAGGACACGGAAGCGATCACCTGTTACGTCCGCTCGCCGGGCTCGTCCGGCTATCACGAGGCCACGAACTTTGTCCGGCGACGGCTTGGCGAGGTCGGGGCCGAAGACGTGGCGAGCGAGCGGTACCCGCTCGACGGCGAGACGGTGGTCGTCGGCCACACCTTGCCGCCGGCGTGGGAGCCGCTCGAAGCGGAACTGCGCCTGCTACCCGAGCGCGATCTGCTGGTGGCCTATCCGGCGGTACCATCGTGCGTGCCCTGGTGGTGTCCCTCGACGCCCGACGAGGGCGTAGGCGTCGAGGTCGTCGACGTCGGCGCCGGGCTGACCGACGCCGACTACGCTCGTCGGGAGGTGGCGGGCAAGGCGGTACTGCTGAGGCACGGCACCGACGATGCCGAGAAGGTGGCGTGGTCTCGCGCCGTCGCGCAGGCGGAACAGTACGGCGCCGTGGGTATCATCACCGACTACTTGCTTGTCACCACGCCGTGGAGGACGCGCACCGGTCTGGCGGATGCGGTGCAACTGATGCGGCTGCCGGCGCGGTGGAAGAACCCGTGGGCGCTCACGGTAGACTACACGGCCGCCGAGCGCCTGGCCGCCCGGTGCCGGGAGGGCCGGGCGCGGGTGTTCGTCAGGATCAAGACTCGTTTGTTCAAAGGCGAGGGTCAGAACCTCACCGGCGCGATTCGCGGCCGCGAGCACCCCGAGGAGTCGGTGGTGTTTATCTCCCACACGTCCGCGGCCACGCGGCCGTGCGCGAACTGCGCCGCCGGCCCGGCCCTGATGATCGAAATTGCCCGCACGCTCCGCACGCTCGTGGAACGCGGCACAATCCCGCGCCCGCGGCGTACGATCAGGTTCATGTTTGTCGCCGAAGGGCTCGGCAGCATGGCGCACTTCGCGCGGCACCCCGACGATCTGCCGAACATGTTGTGCGGGATCAATTTCGACAGCGTGGGCCACCACCAGGACAAGCTCAAGAGCAGCCTCGTCTTTTACCGTGTCCCGGATTCGCTGCCCACGTTCATTAACGACCTCGGCCAGTGGCTGCTGGAGTCGACGCCGAAGGAAGCGGCGTGGCCGTTCAAGCACGAACCCGTGATCCCGCTCGTCTCGTTTATCAGTCTGCCGTACGGGCCGTGGAGCGACAACCAGCGATGGAACGGCATGGGGATTCCGTGTCCGCTTATCATGTCGTGGCCTGACCGCTATTTCCACACGCAGCTGTTGACCGCCGACAACACGGATCCGATGGTGTTCCACCGGGCCGGGGTCGTCAGCGCGGCCCTCGCGCTCGCGATCGCGGACGCGGGGCCGGATGAGGCGGCACAGTACGCCCGCCTGACGGAAAACTACGGCAGCCTGCGGATCGGGCTTGCGGTCACCCGCGCAATCGAAGCGCAGACTCGGGAAGGAGGCGCGCAGGGCGCTGTCCTCGCGCAGCGGGCGACCCGCGCGATCCGGCATCTCGCCGCTCGCGACGCTCGGGCGATCGAGACGACGGACCGTCTCGTCCGCCACGAGCCGGCCGATGTGCGCGACGCGCACGCGCGGATCGTGAAAGCGTCGACCGCACGACTCCGCCGACAACTGCGCGAGGCGTTGGCGCTGCTCGAGACGCCGGCCTTGTCGACCACGTCAGCGCCCCCCAACGACGATGCCGGCGCGGTGATCCCCGTGCCCGCGTACGAGGGGCCGCCTCCGCGCGACTTCGGCCTGCAGTACCCTGAGATGGCGGATCTCGTCGCCCGGATGCGTACCGTCGATCCTCGGACGTACTGGGATACCTTACTCGTGCTGACCGACGAACTGTGGAATCTCTCTGACGGCCGGCGCACGCTGGACGACATCGCCGCCATTGTGAGCGAGCAGTTCGGGCTCAATATCGAGGCGGGACACCTGGAGAGGCTCGTCCTGGGTATCGAGCGCGCCGGGCATATGCGCCGGCGGCGGCGGGCGGCGAGGCGCGTCCCGGCCGCCGCCCCGGCAGGCTCCGCGGACGGAGACGGTCGGTGACCTTCGATCTTGTCGCCCTCAACGGAACCATCGTCACGCCCCGCGAGCGCCGGCGTGCCGATCTCGGGATCAGCGGCGGGCGGATCGCCGTCGTAGCGTCACCGGGACAGCTCACAGGTGCGCTATCGCGTGACAGCCTCGATGCGGCCGGCCTTGTTATTCTGCCTGGGCTCATCGACGAACACGTTCACCTCTACGATCCCGGGTGGCCAGAATGGGAAGATTTTCCGAGCGGCACCCGCGCGGCCGCGGCAGGCGGCGTGACGACCATCCTCGAGATGCCTAACTCCGTCCCGGCCACCGATTCGGGGGAGCGGCTGGCCGCCCGGCGGCGGGCGGTGGAGCGGCGCGCCATTGTCGACTTTGGACTCTACGGCGGGCTTGGCGCCTCGAACCCCAATGCAGCCTTGGGTCTGGCGGCGGCCGGCGCCATCGCGTTCAAGACTTTTCGCGTACAGGCGCTGCCTGGCTCCGAGAAGGCCCGCCTGGAAGGCGGTGTCCGCGCCGCCGAGCCTGCCGATATGCTTGAACGCTTCCGGGAATCCGCGCCGACCGGCCTGCCGCACGCGGTGCACGTCGAAGACGACCGCTTGGGCCGGTACTTTACCGCGAAGGCTCAGGCGGAAGGGAAGAACCGGCCCGAGCACCACAATCTCGGCCGGCCCGAGCTCTGCGAGATCGTCTCGGCCGCCGAGACACTTTCGCTGGCGCGTGAGGCGCGTGCGCGCGTGCATCTCGTCCACATGAGCTCGCCGGATGCCGTCGTGCTTTCGGCGCGGCGTCGGGCGGAAGGCCAGCCGATCACGGTCGAGACATGCCCGCAGTATCTGCTGTTTTCTTCGGAGGACATGGCCCGCTTCGGCCCGTGGGGCAAGGTGCACCCGCCGCTGCGTAGTCCCGAAAGCCGCGACCGCCTGTGGGAGTTTGTCAACGACGGCAGCATCGACGCGATCGCCACCGATCACGCGCCCTATGCAGCGGACGAGAAAGCACGCCACCCCGACGACATCTGGAAGACGCCGGCCGGGCACCCCGGACTCGAGACGATGCTGCCGGGCCTGCTGACCCAAGTGAACGCCGGCCGCCTGTCGCTCGAGCGGCTCGTCGCACTGACGAGCGAGAACCCGGCGCGCATTTTCGGGCTCTATCCGCGAAAGGGCGCGATCCGACCGGGCGCCGACGCGGACCTCGCCGTCGTGGATCTGGCGCAGGAACGCGTTCTGCACGCGGGCGACGGGTTCTCCCAAGCGCGTGCGACGGCCCGCTGGTTCGACGGTGTGACGGTGCGCGGCGTGCCGGTGATGACCCTTGTCCGCGGGACGGTCGTCTACCGCCAGGGTGAGGTTCTGGTCGAGCCGGGCCACGGCCGATTTCTACGTGGCGTGGGGGTGGTGTCATGACGCCCCGTGAGGCGGAGATGCAGCCCCAACTCGACCGTGTGCGCGAGTACCTCGAGCGTCATCACGACCGCCATCTCGCGCGGCTGCAGACGTTGCTGCGCCAGCCGAGCATCTCAGTCGACGGCGTCGGCGTCGAGGAATGCGCCAAACTGTATGCGGAGCTCGCCCGAGACGGGGGCTTCACCGAAAGCGAAGTCGTATCCACGGGTGGCGCTCCGGGCGTCTGGGCGGCGTGCGAAGCAAGTGCGCCGGTAACGCTCGCCACGTACGGCATGCTCGATTCCGTACGCGCCGACCCCAAGGGATGGTCGTCTCCGCCGTTTGACGCCGCAGTCGTCCCGCTGCCGCCGTTCCCGCGGGTCGTCATCGCGCGCGGCGCCCGGGCGGTCAAAGGTCCGCTCGGCGTCTTCCTCAACGCCGTGGAGGCGTGCCGGGCGGTGCTCGGCCGCACGCCGGTGAACGTACTCGTGGTCGCGGAGTGCGACGAGATCATGGGCAGCCCCGGGTACCGCGGGATGATCGACCGCTATCGCGCTCGGCTTGCCGCCGCGTCCGCGGCGTGGAATCCCGGCGCGTCGCAGGACGCGAATGGCGCGGGGCACTTCACGCTCGGGTACAAAGGCATGATCTACATGGCGTTGCGCGCGAGCGGGGCGCGCTGGGGTCGCGGCCCGCGCGAGACCGCGATCCACGGGATGGCGAAATCGGTCGTGGACAGCCCAGCGTGGCGGCTCGTGCACGCCCTTGCCACGCTGACGTCGCCCGACGGCAACGTCGTGCGGCTCGAGGGCTTCGACCGTGCGACCCCGCCGCCGTCGGCCGACGAAGCTCAGGAGATGGCGGCCGTCATGGCACGCTTTCAAGGCGTTCCCTGGCAGCGTGTGCTGACCGGGGTGCAGAGCGCAGACGTCCGCGCGATCGATGATCTGCCGGACGAAGAGATCTACCGGCGCTACTTCTTCGCGCCCAGCATGAACCTGAACGGCCTGCGCAGCGGGTACCTCGGTCCGGGAACGCGGGCGTTCAGCCTGCCGCACGCGGCCGAGGCGACGTTCGACATCCGCATCCCGCGGACGTGGGATGTTGCCGACGTGGTGCAAGCGCTCCGCCGGCGCCTCGATGAGGCGGGGTTCGGAGACGTGGAGAGCATGGTGTTCGGCGCCTTCAACGGCTCCCGAGTCAGCCGCGACGCGCCGGTGGTCCGCGCAGCAGAGGCGATGTTCACATCGCGCGACCTCGACGTGGTCTGGTGGCCGATGACCGGCGGCGGCGGTCCGTGGTCGCTGTTCACCGAGGAGTTTGGCATACCGCTGCTGCGCGACGTCGGGCTTGGCCACGGCCGCGCGTCGGCGCGCGACGAGTACCTCGTCATCGAAGGCGCCGGGAAGATCGGCGGGATGGTGGACCTGGCGCTGTCCTACGTCGAGTTCATGTTCCGGCTGGCGGCGTCCGGCACGGCGCACTAACGGTCTCGTGATGCGGGCGCGTCTGCCGTTCCGGGCTCTGATGGCGCCGGTGCCCCCGGTCGATCTCACAGCTACACGTGCCGCGCTGGCGGTGCTCGACTGCCATCGTTTCACGCTCGACCCGCAGAGCGGCTTCGCCCGTCTGGCACGCGAACGGGGGATAGCCAGGGAATTGGCAGAGTACTATGAACAGGTCGACCAGGTCGTGCCGAATCTTCGCACCCTCATCGAGGCGTGGCGGGGCAAGGGGCTGCCGGTGATCTTCACGCGCCTGGTGGCCGACGACCAGCACGCCGGCAGCCTCAGCCGGCAGGCGGGCGTGACGGGATTCTGGACATCGCCCGCGTCGCCGGAAGCCGAGTTTCTGCCCGGCGTGGCGCCCGAACACAGCGATACACTCATCGATCGTACTACCGTCAGCGCTTTCGCGGGGACACCGCTGGCGGACCGACTGCGTGCGTTGGAAACTCGAAGCGTGGTCGTGGCCGGTGTGCTGGCCGGCGGCGCGGTCGATCTCACCGCCCGCGAAGCGGCGGACCTTGGCTACAGTGTGGTCGTCGCGTCGGACGCCTGCGCGGCTGAGACGTGGACACTCCATACGCTGACGACCACGATGTTGGTCGGCGCCTTGATCCGCGTCAGGAGCGTCGCGGCCATTCTCGAGATGCTCGACGGGCGCCGGACCTGACATGCGCATCGAAACCGTGACGGGTTCCATCACGCCGGAGATGCTCGGCATCACGTACATGCACGAGCATATTCTGTGCGATCAGCGCCGTTGCCGGCCGGACGGCCTCAGGCCTCCGGGCGGCGGGACCTCGATGGTGCTGGATGACGTAGACGTCGCGGTGCGCGAACTGCGGGAGATCCGCGCACTCGGGGCTGCGGCAGTCGTTGAGGTCACGATGCAGGCCTGGGGAAGAGACGTACAGCGGCTCAGGGAGATCTCGCTGGCGACCGGCCTCGCCGTCATCGCCGCCTCGGGATTCTATGTCGAGCAGTGCCATCCCCGGTTTGTCGCCGAGCAGAGCATCGAGGAATTGACTGAGGGGTTGATCATCGAACTGCGCGAGGGCGTTGGCGACACGGGCATCAGGACCGGCCTTCTCAAATCGGCGATCAGCCGGCCGGTCGTCGAGGGGCCGGAAGAGAAATGTGCGCGCGCTGTGGCGCGAGCGCATCTCGCGACCGGCGCGGCGATCACGACGCACACGTCGGGCTCCGCCCGCTTCGAGATCCCCGGCGGTAACATCGGAATGCTGCTACTCGAGGTGCTGGAGTCGGAAGGCGCCGATCCCCGACGCGTCATCATCGGTCACAACGATGTGAACATCGACATCCGGAACATCGAACGGCTCTGCCGCCGGGGCGCGTACGTCCAATTCGACGTGATCGGCAAGCAGCATTGGATGCTGGATGAGACGCGTGCGGAGGTCATCGCCGAGCTGGTCAGGCGAGGTCTTCTCAAGCATCTCATGCTCTCCTTGGATCGTGCGCGCAAGTCGGAATTGAAGTCGTACGGTGGCCAGGGGTACGCCTATCTGCTGACGCACTTTGTGCCGATGCTGCGCGACGCGGGCGTCCCCGCGGACGCGATCCGCACGATGCTCGTCGACAATCCCCGCTCGGCGCTGGCGTTCTGATGCTCAACTATACCCGGCATCTGTCAGGAGGCGCCGCACCACCGGCGCGAGCCGGGACGCGGCCTCCCTGAGTCTGTCGAATGGCTGGATCAGGCTATACCGCAGCCAGCCCTCTGCCTGCGGACCAAACGCGCCGCCGGACGACATAGCGATGCGTGCTTCGCGAAGGATCGTCTCCCACATCTCCGCGGAGCTGCGACCGATCTTGCGAACGTCGAGCATGCCGACGAACGCGCCGGGTGTCGGTCTCTGCGCCAGGCCCATCTCGCCGAGGGCCTTGAGGAAGAACGCCCGCCGCTCGCCATACGTGCGGTGCACCTCGTCGTAGTACGGGCGCGCCGCATCCGAGAGCGCCGCGACCCCACCCCACTGGTTCGCGCTGGCGGCCGCCATCGACATCGCGTACCGCATCTGATCGAGGGGCGGCAGCAGCCACGGCGGGGCGATCACCCAGCCGAGCCGCCATCCCGTCATGCAGTAGGACTTCGAGAAGCCGTTGATGGTGACGACCCAATCGGCCGATTCCGGCAGCGAGGCCATGCTCACGTGCCTGTGTCCGTCATAGACATACCGTTCGAACAGTTCGTCGGCGATCATGAGGATACGCCTGCGCCGCGCGATGTCGAGGAGCGCCTCGAGGGTCTCCCGCCGGTAGACGGCAGCCGTCGGGTTGCCGGGGTTGGCGAAGATGAACGCCTTGGTCTTGGGCGTGATCCGTGCGTCGACGTCCCCGGGATCGGGCTCCCACAGCCGGTCGCCGTTCGTCGGAATCGTCACCGGGATGCCGCGCGCAGCCTTGATCGCGCCGACGTGCCCGCCGTAGTAGGGGATCGTGGTCAGCACTTCATCGCCGGGCTCGAGCAGCGTCTGGAACACCGCCGTTGCGGCCTCGGCGCTGCCATTGGTGACGATCACCTGATGCTCCGACGGCACGATCACGCCGTTCTCGAGCCTGAGCTTGCGCACGATGGCGGCGCGTAGTTCAGGCAGCCCACCGAAGACGTAGTGTGTCTTGCCTCGGCGCAGGGCGTCGATAGCGGCGTCGACCGCCGCCGGGGCGGCGGTCAGGTCCGGGTCGCCCGAGTTAAGGGCGATGACGTCGGATAGTCCGGCTGCGATTTCATGGTAGCGACGGCGGTCCGGCCCGCCGTCGTCCCGCGCGCGGAACGAGCGCCGGAATTCCGGGATAAAGTGCGTCGCGAAGTCGATGTTCATCTCGTCCTCTCCTACGGCAGCGGGCCCCGGCCAGAGCGTGAGGCGCTGGAACGCCTCTCGGCAAACTTGATCGACGGATCGCCCGCGACATACGCGACCTTCGTGCCGCGCAGCTGCGAGCCGGTGCGAAAAGGCTCGACGTGGTGGGGCTGGGCGCGGAACTCAACGATCGCGCGCATCATCCGTTGCGCCTTTTTCCACGTGGCTGCGGATGTGCCCGATTATGGAACTGGCGTGTGAATCTGAGGTGTTGAGTGGCTGCGCGCGGAATAGTGTTTCAAAGTACCAAGGACTTCGCTGAGCGGCACCTGAACCCTTTCATGTCACCGCACGGCCCCGCGCCGCGTTCTTCCGTGCGCGGAAATCCATCACGGCCTAACCTCGCGAAGGAGCGCTATTGTGAAGATCTTGGTGACCGGCGGTGCCGGAATCGTGGGCGGCTACGTGGTGCGCGACCTGCTCGCCAAAGGCGAGCGGCCGATCGTCGTCGACGTGGCGGACGGCGCGCGGTTGGTGGCGGAATACGGCGACCGGCTCGACTACTACCAGGCCGACGTGGCCGACCTTGACGCCCTCAAGACGATCTGTGCTCGGCACGCGGTCACCACCGTGCTGCACCTCGGCGGGCTGACCGGCGCGGCGTCAAACGATCAGCCGATGGTGATGTTCCGCTCGAACATGCTCGGCACGATGCACGTGCTCGAGGCGGCGCGGCTCACGGGCGCCAAGCGGGTCATCATGGCCAGCACGCGGACGGTCTATCCTGACTTCGACGGGACGCCGTACGGGCATCCGACATACACACCCGTGCCCGAGGACCACTGGCTGGATCCGGCGCGTCCGTACGAGGTGTGGAAGCACGCCGCGGAACGAATGGGGCGGTTCTATCGCCAGCAGTTTGGGATCGAATTCGCCGGCTTCCGGTTCGCGATCTACTTCGCGGCGGAACGCACGATGCGTGCGGGCGGTCGGGCGATGGGCATGCTGAACGGCATGATTGGCAACGCAGTAACCGGGCGGCCGACCGTTTTTCCCGGTGGGGCCGACCGCAAGATGGACGTTATCTACGTCCGGGACCTCGCGCACGCGTTCGTGCTGGCCGCCGCGGCGCCGTTGCTCGAGCACTCCGCTTACAACATCGGCCGGGGCGAGGCAGTGACGCCAGGACGCTTCGCCGCGGCCGTGCAGGCTGCCGTGCCCGGGGCCCGCATCGAAGTGGGACCGGGCATCGACTTTGCGCCGGGACATTACTGCGTGCTGGACATCAGCCGGGCCCGCCGCGATTTCGGCTACGCGCCGCAGTGGCCGCTCGAGAAGGCGGTCGCCGACTGCGCCGCCAGCGCCCGCACGCTGCTCCTGCCTTCGGCCTGACCGCCGGCCCGGCCTACTGCCACTCCTCGTGAAAAAGGTCGCGGACGCGCTCGCGCGAGAGCCCAGCGCTCAGCAGGACCGTCAGCTTGACGCGCGTCTTGAGCCCGGACGTGCCGGCAAAGATCATGCCAAGCGATAGCAGGTGCGCCTCCGCACCCTCGTGCCGGCACGTGTCTCGGTGGAGCCGTCCGGTCGAGTAGGGGTTCGCGACGACGACGGTGATCCCACGGGCGAGGGCGTCCTTGAGGATCTCGACGTGCGGCGGCATCATGCGCCCCGTTTCCACCACGAGCCCGTCGACGCCAGTGCCGATGACGGCGTCCAGCCGGCCGGAAAGTTCGTACGCCGCGCCCTGCAGGAGGCGCGCTACCTGTTCCGTGTTCTCTTCGCGGAGCTGGGAAACGGAGCTCGAGAGGCTGAGCGTGGCTTTGACCGCGCCCGACGGCCCATCGAACCCTTGACGGAATGCGAACAGTGGCATCGCGTCCTCCGGTTCACCTCGCGCGACGCCCGGTTCACTCTTCGAAATGAAGTTCCCTTCCGCATCAAGGACGAGGCCGCCGCTCAGGGCAGGAAGCCACCGGAGGCTTCCAAATAGAAAATGCTGTTTCTCCAACTCGCCTCACAGCATGTCAACGAGGCGGCACACCGAATCACCGCAGGGACCTCGCGGGACGTTCGGACGGTGATCATAGACGGCCGGTCCTTCGTAGACGGCGGCAGGGTGGCCGGTGTCGGCCAGGAGCACCTGCGAAGCGATGCCGAGCGGGTCGGCGCGCGGCTGCGTGCGACACTTGCGTCTCGCGACTGGGGCGGCCGAACCGAGGACGAAATTTTCGCGGCCGCGTTCACGAGCGGCTCGGTGACGCGGTGGCGTGGGAATGAGTAGCCTTCGGGAAGCTGATGTACGAATGAGTACGAACAGCGGGTGGTCGGGGAGGAGGGACTTGAACCCTCGGCCTCAGCGTCCCGAACGCTGCGCGCTACCAAGCTGCGCCACTCCCCGGCGGGCCCCATTGTAGCACCCTGCGCGCGGCGCGTACAATCCGCGGAGGGCCGCGAAAGGCGGCCGAGACAGGGCAGGAGGCGGCGCGCCGGCGCGCGGAAGCAACGTTTCTACGATGGAAGAACTACGCGTATCGCGCGACGGGCCGATCGCGGTTCTCACGCTGAACCGGCGGGATAAGCACAACGCGATCACGGCTGCGATGTGGGAGGCGCTGCCCGCCGTTCTCGCGCCGCTCGCCTCGGAGGCGGCCGTGCGAGTGGTCGTCGTGCGCGGCGCGGGCGAAGAGGCGTTCGCGTCGGGCGCGGACATCTCCGAATTCGAGCACGTCCGGAACAGCGCCGCGTCCGCGCGCGCGTACAGCGCGCTCGTCGCCGCGGCGGAGCGCGCGCTCGTGGACTTCCCCAAGCCGACGCTCGCGCTGATCCACGGCTTCTGCGTCGGCGGCGGCCTCGAGCTTGCGCTCGCCTGTGACTTCCGCTGGACGGACCCGGGGGGACGGTTCGGCATCACCGCGGCCCGGCTCGGGATCGTCTACGGCATGGACGCGACGCGGCGGCTCGCGCGCCTCGTGGGTCCGAGCCACGTGCGTGATCTCCTGTTCAGCGGCCGGCTCGTCGACGCCGAGGAGGCACGCGCGATGGGGCTCGTCAATCGCGTGTGTGCGCCCGCCGAGCTCGACCAGGCCGCGCACGTCTATGCCCGCACGCTCGCGCAGCAGGCGCCGCTCTCGCAGCGGGGCGCGAAAGCCATGCTGCAGCATCTCGCCGGGGAGGGGACGATGACCGACCGTGACATCGCCGTTCTGATCGAAGCCGCGTACGAGAGCGCGGACTATCGCGAGGGAGTGCGCGCGTTTCTGGCGCGCCAGCCCGCCCGGTTCGAGGGCCGCTAGCGATGAGACCGCTCGACGGCATCCGGGTGGTGGATCTCACGCGGTATCTCGCCGGTCCGTTCTGCACCCAGGAGCTCGGTGACTTCGGCGCCGACGTGGTAAAGATCGAGCCGCTCGATGGGGATCACTCACGCAACCAAACGCTCCGCCCCAACCTCGTCGGCAATAGCTACTTCTTCGCCGGCGCGAACCGCAACAAACGCAGCATCGCTCTCGACACGACGAAGCCCGAGGGCCGCGAGGTCGTCCTGCGTCTCGCGCGCAAGGCCGACGTGGTGATCGAGAACTTCCGGCCCGGGGTGATGGAGCGCCTCGGCTTCGGCTCGCGCGCGCTGCGGGAGGCGAATCCGCGTCTCATTTACTGCGGCGTCACGGGGTTCGGCCAGACCGGACCCTACAGCGGCCGTCCGGGGTTCGACCAGGTCGGGCAGGGCATGTCGGGGTTTATGAGCATCACCGGCCAGGAGCCGACCGGCCCGACGCGCGCGGGGATCGCGCTCGCGGATCTCTACTGCGCGATGACGGCCTGCCGCGGCATTCTCTACGCGCTGATTGCGCGCGAGCGGACCGGGGAAGGTCAGGAAGTATACGTCTCGATTCTCGACGCCATGGTGTCGCTGCTCACCTGGAGCGCCGGGATGTACTTCGAGACCGGCACGCCGCCGGGCGTGGCCGGCAACCACCACCCGCTCGCGTCGCCGTTCGGCGTGTACCAGACCAAACAGGGCGCTTTCAACCTCTGCGCGGGCAACGAAGTGATGTGGCGGCGCCTGTGCGACGCGATTGGCCGCCCGGAACTCGCCGAGGATCCGCGATTTGCGAACGTGAACGCGCGGGTCGCAAACCGCCCCGCCCTCAACGAGATTCTGACCGAGGCGTTCCAGAGCCGCACCAGCGCGGAATGGGTGCGGTATCTCAACGAGCGGGGAGTCGCCTGCGGCCCGATCTACACTCTCGCCGAGGTTTTCCAGGATCCCCAAGTGCTGCACAACGGGATGCTCGTGGAGAAGCCCCATCCTGTCCACGGCACCGTCAAGCTGATCGGCATCCCGATCAAGCTGTCCGAGACGCCGGGCGAGATCCGCCGCGTCCCGCCGATCCTCAATGAGCACGCCGACGAGGTGCTGACCGAGGCGGGTTATACCGGGCCGGAGATCGCCCGGCTTCGGAAATCCGGCGTGCTCGGTTCCCGCCCCGCGGTGCGGTGACCGACCCAGGCCCGCTCGCCGGGCTCCGCGTCCTGGACCTCGGGAACATGATCGCCGGGCCGTTCTGCGCCCGCGTGCTTGGGGACTTCGGCGCGGACGTGATCAAGGTGGAGCAGCCGGGCCGGGGCGACCCGGTCCGGGGGTGGCGCAGCCAGTACCGCGGCCACTCTCTTCTATGGAAGACGTTGAACCGGAACAAGCGCGCGGTGACCCTGGATCTGCACGCCGCGGAAGGGCAGGCGCTCGCCCGCCGACTCTACACCGCCTCCGACATCGTAGTGGAGAACTTCCGGCCGGGGGTCCTCGAACGGTGGGGACTCGGCTACGGGCAGGTCGAACCGGAGTGCCCCCGGCTCATCATGGTTCGCATCAGCGGTTACGGACAGACGGGCCCCTACAGGAACCGGGCGGGGTTCGGCGGTGTCGCCGAGGCGGTCTCCGGGGTGCGGTTTCTGACCGGCTATCCCGACCGGCCGCCGACGCGCGTCGGGTTCGCGCTGGCCGACACGGTCGCGGGGCTCTACGGGGCGTTTGCGGCGGCGGCCGCGGTGCACGAGCGCGGGACAAGCGGCCGCGGCCAGGAGATCGACGTCGCGCTGACGGAAGCGACGTTCAGTTTGCTCGACGACCTGCTCCCGGCGTATCAGAAGCTCGGGCATGTCGCGCAGCGCCACGGTACCGGCCTTCCCGGGGTCGCGCCGAGCAGCATCTATCCGACGCGTGACGGACAGTACATCGTGATCGGAGCGAACAACGACAACGTCTTCCGTCGGCTCGCGACGCTGATGGGGCGCGAAGACTGGCTAGCCGATGCCGGGCTCGCGAACGACCAGGGACGCGGTCGGCGCCAGGTCGAACTCGACGCCGCGGTCGGTGAGTGGACGGCGCGATACGACCTGCGCCGCCTCAACGACCTGCTTGCCGAGCACGGCGTGCCGGCGGGGCCGGTCTACGACATCGCCGGCCTGGTCGCCGACCCGCAGTTCCGCGCGCGCGGCGCGGTCGCGGAGATCGACGACCCGGACGTGGGACCGCTCGCGCTGTCCGGCGTCGTGCCCCTCATGAGCCGGACCCCCGGACGCATCGGGTGGGCCGGGGCGCGCCAGGGCCAGCACAACACCGAGGTTTACGGCGAGCTGCTCGGCCTGAACACCCGGGACGTCGAGGCGCTCCGGGATCGCGGCGTGATCTGAGGCGGGAGCCGTGAACGTCCCCCCGTCCGTGACGCTCGTCGAGGTGGGACCGCGCGACGGGTTCCAACTCGTCGGCCGCCTAATCCCGACCGAGATCAAGCTCCGCGTGGTTCGCGCGCTCTACGACGCCGGGGTGCGCGACATGGAAGTGACGTCCTTCGTTTCTCCGAAAGCGGTGCCGCAGTTTGCCGATGCCGAGGACGTCGCGCGCGAGGCGCTGCGCCTGCCGGGGTTGCGGGCATCGGCGCTCGTTCCGAATCTGCGCGGCCTCGAGCGGGCGCTCGCGGCCGGGATCCGGTCGGTGACGGTCGTCATCGGCGCCACGGACGCGTTCAACTCTGCGAACGTGCGCATGACGGTGGGTCAGTCGCTCGAGCAGCTCGCCGCGATCGCGGCCGCCGCCCGCGATGTCCCGGGGGCGGAGGTGGAGGCCGGCATAGCGGTCGCGTTCGGCTGTCCCTACAGCGGGCCCGTTCCGCTCCGGGCGGTGGAGGCGATCGTCGACCGCGCGACGGCGCTCGGGATCACGTCCGTCAGCCTCGGCGACACGATCGGGGTCGGCACGCCGGCCCAGGTCGCGGGCGCCGCGGCGCGCGTGGTGCGGGCCTATCCTGGCGTCCACCTCGCACTGCACCTGCACGACACGCGCGGCATGGGGCTCGCGAACGTGCTGGCCGGCATGGACGCCGGCGTGACGACCTTCGACGCCGCGATCGGAGGCTTGGGGGGGTGTCCGTTCGCCCCGGGCGCGACCGGCAACATCGCGACGGACGACACCAACTTCATGCTGCGCGGCATGGGGGTCGCGACCGGCATCGACCAGGAAGGCCTGCTGGCCTGCGGCCGCCTCATCGCGGAGACCGTCACCCGGGACCTGCCGAGCCACGCCTTTCGCGTGGCCCTCGGACGGGGCGGCTAACGGACGACAAACCCGCGTGCGCCCGCAGGATTTTTCGTTCGTCCCTCGAACCTACCCCTCGACATTTACGCAGAATAACCTACGCAGCATACATCGGAGCATACAATGGCGCAGACGTTGCGGGACTGGTACCGCTACCTCGAACGTCAGATGCATGTTTCCCTACCTGAACCGACCGTATCCGCCGGCCCCTTGCCCAACGGCACCGTCGTGTCCTCGAACGCGGTCGTGCCGCTGACACGGGCCCGGCCGAACGGCGGCGGCCGCGCCGTCGTCGCGGCGCCGGCGAACGGTGTACCGGCAAACTCGCCGGCGACGGTGAAATCACCGCCGGTGCCCGGGGCCGCCCTCGAAGCCAAGGCGCGCGCGGAGGCGGTCCGCCGGACCCTCGGCGCCGGGCCGGACCAGCACGCCCTGCCGATGGAGCTCGGACCGCGGGCCAGGGGCCGCGGAGGCCGCCGGCCGATCACCGAGAGTCGTGAAGAGATCATCCGCCGGCTCCTCGATCCCGAGCTGAGTCTGCACGAGGCGGCCGCGGTGCTGAACCTCAGTAAGGCGACGGTCCGCCGGTACACGGATCAGGGCAAGCTGATGTGCCTGCGCACCGGGGGCGGCCAGCGGCGGTTCCGGCTGTCGGCACTGCTCGGGTTCCTCGACATCCAGTCGCAGGCGCGCGGCGAACCGGCCGGCTAAGTGCACGTCGGGCTGTTCACCGATTCCTATCTTCCGCGGACGAGCGGCGTCGTCACGGCGGTGGAAACCTCGGCCCGCCAGCTGCGGCGCCGGGGACATCGGGTGTCCATCGTGGCGCCTTCGTATCCCGGCCACGCCGACGCGGATCCCGACGTGTTGCGGGTTCCGTCGGTCACGCCGCCGGGGCACCCCGATTTTCCGCTCGCGCTGCCGTATCCTGGCCGGACGATGCGCGCCGTGCGCGCGCTGGGCCTCGACCTTGTCCACACACACTCACCGTTTCTGCTCGGCGGTATGGGGTGGTGGGCGGCGCGCACGCTCCGCCGGCCGGTGCTCTTCACCTACCACACGCGGTATGACGAGTACGCGCACTACGCCCCGGTTGTGGGCGACCTCGCGCGGCCTCTCGTGAGTGCCTATGCCACCGCCTACTGCAACCAGTGCGACTGCGTGCTGGTGCCGCTGCCGTCGATCGCGTCGCTGCTGCGCGAAGCCGGCGTGCGCGTGCGGATCGCGGTGGTGCCGAGCACCGGCATCGACGTCGCCGCCTTCGCGGCCGCCGGGCCCGGGGCTGACGCGCGCGCCGCGGTCCGCAGCCGCTTTGGAATCCCGCCTCGGGCGCCGCTCCTAGTATTTGTCGGGCGGCTGGCGCGTGAGAAGAACGTCGGGCTGCTCCTCTCGTCGCTGGCGGCGCTGCCGTCCGACACCCGGTTGCTGCTCGTCGGCGACGGGCCCGAACGCGCCGCGCTCGAGGCGCAGGCCGGGCACGCGGGCCTCGCCCGGCGCACGGTCTTCGCGGGGACCCAGCCCCCGGCGGTCGTCGCGGAGGCGTTGGCCGCGGCCGACCTCTTCGTCTTTCCGTCGGCGACCGAGACGTTCGGCATCGCGATGATCGAGGCGATGGCCGCGGGCTGCGCCGTGGTCGCGGTCCGCGCGCCCGCATCGTCCGACCTGGTGCGGGACGGCGAGACGGGCCGCCTCGTCGCCGCCGACCCCACGACGTTCGCCGAGGCCGTACGCGATCTGCTCGCGCAGCCCGGGCGGCGCAGCGCGATGGGCGGGGCCGCCCGCGCGGCCGCGGCCGACTACGATGAGACGCGGGTCACCGACCGGCTGCTGATCGTCTACCAGGACCTGCTGACGCACCACAGCGTCGCCGGGGGAGGCCTTACGTGCGCCTGAAGCGCCTCGAACTCACGGGGTTCAAGACCTTCGCGGATCGCACGGCGCTCGAGTTCTCGACGCGCCTGACCGCGATCGTCGGGCCGAACGGCAGCGGGAAGAGCAACATCTTCGACAGCATCCGCTGGGCTCTCGGCGAGGGCAGCCTGCGCGCGCTGCGGGGGGTCCGCAACGAAGACGTGATCTTCGCCGGAAGCGAACGCCGCCGGCCGCTGGCGATGGCCGACGTGACGCTCGTGCTCGACAACACGGACAGCACGCTCATGATGCCGCTCGACGGGGACGGCGACGATGCGCACGCCGCGCCGACGCCGCTCGCGTTCGCCGAGGTGACGGTGACCCGGCGCGCGATGCGCGCCGCGGACAGTCGGTACTTCATCAACACGCTCCCGTGCCGGCTGCGCGACATCCAGACGATGTTCCTCGGCACCGGGCTCGGCGGGCACACGTACGCGCTCGTGACGCAGGGCGAGGTAGACCGGATGCTCGACGCCACGCCGGAAGAGCGCCGGATGATTCTTGAGGAAGCCGCGGGCCTGGCCAAGTTCAAACGCCGCCGGCACGAGGCGGAGCGCCGGATGGCCGCGGCGGACCAGCTGCTGCTGCGCGTCGCGGACATTCTCGCCGAGCAGGACGCGCGGGTCGCCACCCTCGCCGAACAGGCGGAGGCCGCGCGGCAGTACCAAGCCTACACGCAGGAGCTGCGCGGGCTCGAGCTGGCCGTCCAGGTCGAGGAAGTCCGGCGCCTCGCCCGCGCGCAGAAACGTATTCAAGAGTCGCTGGCACAGATCGCGGCGAAGCGGCGGGACGTCGAGCAATCCCTCGCCGCGCTCGCCCGGGAGCGGGCGGCGCTCGACGGCCGGGCCGCCGATGCCGGGCGCGGGTGGGACGAGGCGCAGCGGTCGCTCGTGCGGCTCACCGAACGGCGGGCGACCGAAGAGTCCGCCGTGCAGCTGCTTGCCGAGCGGGGCCGCGGCGCCGCCGCGCAGCGGGCGCGTCTCAATACGGAGATCGCGCGCGAGGGCGCCGAGGCCGCGCGGTTGGCCGGCGAGCGCGACGGCCTCGCCGCGGAGGACGGGGTGCTTGCCGCCGACGCGGAGCGCCGCCGCGGCGATGTGGCCGCGGCCGAGGTCGCGCTCCGCCGTCTCGAGGAGACGGCGGCCCGCGACGAAGCCCGCGCCGCGCAGGCCCGTGACGAAGCCCGCGCCGTTATCGACGAGCGGACCCGCGCGCAGACCGACCTGGCGACCGCGGAGGCGCGCGTCGCCGCCTTTCTCGACCGTGCCGCGGCGATCGCCGGCCGGCTGCAATACCTGAACGCGCAGGCCGCCGAGCTCGCGGCGCGGCGGGAGGCGCACGCCGCGGATCTCGCCCGGATCACGGCCGCGCTCGAAGCGCGCCGGACCACGCTGCGGACGCTCCGCGACGAGCGTGCGGAGGGCGAAGCCCGGCGCGACGAGCTGCTCGCCGCCGGGCGTCGGATCGAGGTGGAGCGCGAGGCGCTGCGCTCGCGCCTGGCGTTTCTCGAGGAGGCGCATGCGCAGTTCCGCGGCTACGACGCGGGCGCGCGGGACCTGCTGCTCGCGCGCCGCCGGGAGCCCGAACGGTTCGCGGCGCTCCGCGCCGCGGTCGCCGAGGTGATTCGCGCACCGCGGGAGATCCGTTCGGCGGTCGAGGCGGCGCTCGGCGCGGCCGCGTCGGCTCTCATCGTGGACACGCTCGCCGACGCGCACGGGCTCCGCCGGGCGCTCGGCGAGGAGGCGGGGGAGATCGCGTTCCTGCCGCTCGCCCTCGTGCGGTCTGTCGCGGCGCCGCCGCTGCCGCAGGGCGCCGCCGCCGACCCCGGATTCGGCGGCCGCCTCTCCGATCTGGTTGAGATCGAGGGTGAGCACGCCGGCGCGGTGCGCGGGCTCCTCGGCGACGCGGTGCTGGCGCGCGACCTCGACGCCGCGATGCGCATCCGGGCCGCGGGCTTCGCCGGCCGCATCGTCACCGTCGAGGGCGCCGCGGTCTCGCCGCTCGGAGTCGTCACCACCGGCCGCCGCTCGTCCGGACAGTCGGGCACCGTCGGCCGGGCGGACGAGATCGCCGAAGCGCGCGCCGCGCTGGAGCGTTTGGACGCCGCCGTGCGGGACTTCGCCTCGCGGGTCGACGCGGCCACCGGGCGTCTGCGGCAGACGGAGGCGGCCGTGGCCGAGGCCGACGCCGGCATCACGTCGGAGGCCGACCGGCGCAGCGAGGCCGACCGGCGCCTCGTTCTGCTCGACGCCGAACGCGGGCGGATCGAGGACGAGTTGTCGGCGCTCGCCGCGGAGGCGCGGGCCGCCGAGGATGCGGTTCGCGCGCAGGAGCAGGTTCGCGATCGGGTCGCGGCGGAGACGGCCGTGCTCGAACAGCGGATCGCGGGACTGGAAGGCGAGGCCGCGACGCTGACCGCCAGACTGCGCGACCACGCCGCCGCCGCGCGGGCCGCGGGAGAATCCCTGACGGACGCCCGGCTGGCTATTACGGAGCTGGAAGGGCGCCGGGCGGGCCTCAGGGCGCGCGCCGCCGAGGCGGAGCGGAGCCTCGCCGCGGCCGAGGAGCGGCGACGCGCGCTGGAACTGGAAGGCACCGGCTTGGACGCCGAAGCCGCGGCCCTCGCCGCGGAGGAGGCCGCCGCCCGGGAACGCCGCGCCGCCCTGATCGAGGAGGGCCGGCGCCTCGACGCCTCGCTCGCGGCGCTCGACGAGGAACGCGCCGCGGTGGCCGCGCGCCGGGCCGAGGTGGAACAACAGCACGCCGAGGCGGCGGGGCGCGCCGACACGCTCGCCGAGGACGCGCACCGCGTGGAGCTCCGGCAGGCGCAGGTCGACGCGGAGATGAACGGCGTCCGGCGCCGGATCGAGGAAGAGTTCGGGCTGCCGTTCGACCGCGCGGAGGCCGAGGCGCCGGCGTCGATCGAGCGGGACGAGACGCTCGGGCGCATCGAGGCGCTGCGCGGCCTGATCGGCGCGCTCGGCCCGGTCAACCTGATCGCGATCGAGGAGCACCGCGCCGCGGCGGCGCGCGCCGACGCGCTGCGCGAGCAGTACGGCGACGTCGCCGGCGCGCTCGACGCGCTGCGCGGCCTGATCACGGATCTCGAAACGGTGATCCGCGAGCGGTTCGACGAGACTTACCGGGCCGTCAACGAGGAGTTCAGCGGCCTGTTCGTGCGCCTCTTCGGCGGCGGCAGCGCCGGCCTGGACCTCGTGGCGGTGGACGGCAGCGACGAGCCCGGCATCGACATCGTCGTACAGCCGCCGGGGAAGAACCTCCGCAGCCTGAGCGCGCTGAGCGGCGGCGAGCGCGTGATGGTGTCGCTCGCGCTGATCTTCGCCATGCTCCGCGTCCGGCCGAGTCCGTTCTGCGTCTTCGACGAGGTCGAGGCCGCCCTCGACGAGGCGAACACGCGCAAGGTGGCGCAGGTGCTGCGCGAGCTCTCGGAGCAGACCCAGATCATCATCATCACGCACAACAAGGCAACGATGGAGTCGTGCGACGTGCTGTTCGGCGTGACAATGGAGGAGCCGGGCGTGTCGCACATCGTCTCGGTCCGGTTGGAGGAGGCCGAGCGGCTGGAACAGCAGCAGCCGGTGGGTTGACCGGCGGGGACAATGTGATCATGGCGGGAAGCGGGTGGCTCGGCCGGTTCCGCGAGGGCCTGGCGAAGACACGCCGGGCCCTCGCCGTGCAACTCGACGGCCTGCTCGGCCGCGAGATCGACGAATCGTTCTACGAGGACCTGGAAGAGGCGCTGCTCACGGCGGATCTGGGCGTCCAGGCGACCGAGGCGGTGGTCGTGCGCCTGCGGGCCCGCGCGCGCTCGGGCGAACTGGGCGGGGCGGCCCGCACTCCCGAGGGACTGCGCCGGGCGCTCGCGGAGGTGCTGCTCGCCGCTCTGGGCGAACCCGCGCCGCTTCGGCTCGAGCCGCGGCCGGCGGCGGTCGTCGTCCTCGGCGTGAACGGTGCCGGCAAGACGACGACGATCGGCAAGATCGCGCACCGCCTCCGCGCCGACGGCCGCCGCGTCATCGTGGCCGCCGCGGACACCTTCCGCGCCGCCGCCATCGACCAGCTGGCGGTGTGGACGGACCGCGCGGGTGCGGAGCTCGTCCGGCACGCGGAGGGGTCCGACCCGGCGGCCGTGGTCTACGACGCGGCGCAGGCCGCGCGCGCCCGTCATGCCGACGTCCTCATCGTCGATACCGCGGGCCGCCTCCACACCAAAACGAACCTCATGGAAGAGCTCAAAAAGCTCGACCGCGTGCTGCGCCGCGAGCTGCCCGAGGCGCCGGTCGAATCACTCCTCGTGCTCGACGCGACGACGGGACAGAACGGCATCGCGCAGGCCCGGCGGTTCGCGGCGGCGCTGCCGCTGACCGGGGTCGTGCTGACGAAACTGGACGGCACCGCGCGCGGCGGGATCGCCGTCGCGATTGCGGACGAGCTCAAGATGCCGGTGCGGCTCGTCGGATTCGGCGAGGGAATGGACGATCTGCAGCCGTTCGATCCGAAAGCATTCGTGGAGGCGCTGCTGGCATCGTAGATCCGTGTACGCGCCGGACGCCGGACACTTCAAGCCGTCCGGTGCCCGGAGGGGGTGCGGCCGGCGGTAGTGTACTGTTTCGGTTGATGAGCTCGCGCCCCGCGCGATCGCCCCGGTCGAGGGATTCCGCGTCCGGCCGCCCCGACGGCTGGCTCCGTGATGCTGTGGCGATCATCGACGCATGGCTGGGGTATCAGCGCGTTCGACGCCGGATCCCGGGACTGAGCGTCGGTGTCGTCCACGGGGACGCGCCGGTTTTCGCGCGCGGCTACGGCTACGCGGACGAGGCGGCCCGCCGGCGCGCGAGCGAAACGACCGGCTACCGCATCGCCTCGATCTCGAAAACGTTCACCGCCACGGCGGTGATGCAGTTGGCGGAGCGCGGCGCCGTGCGGCTCGACGAGCGGGTGGAGCGCTACGTGCCCTGGATCCGCTCCGGAAACGGACCGGCGGCGCCCTTTACGGTCCGCCAGCTCATGTCCCACACGGCGGGCGTCGAGCGGGACGGCACACCGCACTGGGTGACCGATCGGTTCCCGACGCGGGACGAACTCCGGACCCGCGCGCGGAACGGACTCGCCGTCCTGGCCCCGCTCGAGCGCTGGAAGTATTCCAACGTGGGCTACGCGGTGCTCGGCGAGGTTGTCGCCGCGGCGAGCGGACAGGCCTTCGACGACTACGTCCGCGCGCACATCGTCGCGCCGCTTGGTCTGCGCCAAACGGGTTTCGCGATCACGCCCGGGGTGTTGAAGACGCTCGCCGCCGGCTATGGGAGAGAATATCCCGGCCGCCGCCGCGAGACGTTCGCCAACCCCGACGCCAACGCGTTTCGGCCGGCGGCCGGACTCGTGTCGACGGCCGCGGATCTGTGCGCCTACATGTCGGCACACTTTCCGGGCAGCGGCCGGCTGCTCGCGGATCTCAGCAAGCGGGAGATGCAGCAGCCGCAGGGCCTGCCCACGGACGACGGGCAGTACGGCCTGGGGTTTGCGATCTGGCCGCTCGACGGCGCCTCCATCGTCGGCCACGGCGGCGGGTTTCAGGGATTCTCCACGGCCATCGGCATGGACATGGACCGCCGCATCGGTGTGACGGTGCTGACCAACGTCATCGACATGCACGGGAAGCCGTTGCTGCTCGGCGCCTTTCACACGATCCACCAGTGTCTCAAGCGGATCGAACGACGGCCGGGCCGGCCGTCCCGCCGGACGGCGCTGCGGCGGTACGTGGGACGGTATACCGCGCGGTGGCTGGACCTCGACGTCGTCCTGATCGGCGACCGTCTCTTCGCCTACCGGCCCGACAACGAGCGTCCCCTTCAAGACGCGAGCGAGCTCGAGACGATCGGCCCCGACCGTTTCAAGATCGTCGACGGCCCGGGCGGCGGGAACGTCGGCGAGACGGTCGTGTTTGAAACAGACCGCGCGGGCGCCGTGCGCGGTCTGCGGTGGAGCGCGAGCCCGATGCGGCGCGAACGGAGCGTCCTGGCGTAGCAGCCCGCTCGTCCCGCCGCCGTCTGTGGTATACTTGCGTCAAGGATTATGCCTTTACAGAAGATGTTGTCCGCTCCGCGTGCCGCGGGACGCGCCCGCAGCCTCGCCGACCGCACCGCGGTGATCCGGCTGTTCGACGCCTACGCCGGTCTCCTGACGGTGCGACAGCAGAGGCTCGTCCGGATGTACTACCACGAGGATCTGTCGCTCGGCGAGATCGCGGGACGTCTCCGCGTCAGCCGGCAGGCGGTATTCGACGGCCTGCGCCGGGCGGTGCGCGAGATGCGGCATCTCGAAGAGCGGCTGCGGGTCCTCGCGCGCGACGGCCGCGCGCGCCACGACGGCGTCGCGGGCCGGCTCGAGGCGGTCGAGCGGGCCGCCGCGCGCCTCACCGCGGCGGGTGCGGAGACCGGGCCGCTCATGCGCGCGCTGCGGGCGCTGCGCGAGGTGATGTAATGGCGCCGCCCGGCGGGACCGGGACCGGCCGGCGGGAAGCGCCGGCGTCGCACTACTTCACGCCCTCGCCGCCGGCGCCGATACGCGAGCGTACGATCCGTTTCGGGGACGGGGACCGGGAGTTCCGGTTTCGGACCGCGGCCGGTGTCTTTTCGCGCGGGGGGGTCGACCGCGGCACGCGGCTCCTGCTGGACGCGGTGGATCCGCGCGGCGCCCGAACGATCCTCGATCTCGGGTGCGGCTACGGGGCGCTCGGGATCGTGATGGCGGCGCGTGCGCCGCGGGCACGGGTTCGGCTCGTCGACATCAATCCGCGCGCGACGGCGCTGGCGCAGGCGAACATCCGCGACAACCGTCTCGCCAACGCGGAGGCGCGTACGGGCGACGGCTGCGCGCCGGTCGACGACGACCGGTTCGACCTGATTCTCTTGAACCCGCCGATCCGGGCCGGCCGCGCGGCGGTGCGGCGACTCCTCGAAGAGGCCCACGCGCACCTCGCGCCGGGCGGCCGCTTCTACCTCGTCGCGCGCACCAGCCAGGGCGCGCGGACGCTCGCGCGCTGCATGGGCGAGGTGTTCGGGCGCGTGCACGAGGTGGAGCGCGGCGGAGGGTTTCGCGTCTACGAGGGCTCCGACTCCACCGGGGTCGATGTGACCTCCGGCGACGATCACGGCGCGGGTGGTGTCGCAGACGATGTTTGAGCAGTTGCAGACCAGACTCGGCGGGCTTCTGAACCGCCTCCGCGGCCGCGGTGCGCTCTCCGAAGGGGATGTCGACCAGGCGCTGCGCGAGATCCGGCTCGTGCTGCTCGAGGCGGACGTCAATGTGAAAGTCGCGCGGGACTTCGTCGCGCGCGTGCGCGAGGCGGCCGTCGGCGAGCAGGTCTGGAAGAGCCTGACGCCGGGCCAGCAGGTCGTGCAGATCGTGCACGCCGAACTCGCCCGGCTGCTCGGCGGCGCCCACCGTGGGCTGGTCCCGGCGCCGCAACCGCCGACCGTGATCCTGCTGGCGGGTCTGCACGGCACGGGCAAGACCACCACGGCCGGCAAGCTCGCCCTGCACCTCAAAAAGCGGGGACGCACGCCCGTGCTCGCGGCGGCCGACCTATCGCGCCCGGCGGCGGTGCGCCAGCTGGAGATCGTGGGCCAGCGCGCGGGCGTCGCCGTCGTCTCCCCGGCGGCGGGCGAGGACGCCGTCGCGGCGGCGAAGCGCGCGCTCGATGTGTGCCGCGACAGTCTCGCCGACACGCTCATCGTCGACAGCGCCGGCCGCCTGCACGTCGACGACGAGCTCGTCGCGGAGCTCGTACGGCTTCGGACGACGGTCGCGCCGCACTACACGCTGCTCGTGCTCGATGCGATGGCGGGACAGGACGCGGTGCGGATGGCGGAAGGCTTCCACCGGGCGGTGCCGCTCGACGGCGTGATTCTCACCAAGCTCGACGGCGACGCGCGCGGCGGCGCCGCGCTCTCGGTGGTGGCCGCTCTCGGGGTGCCGATCTTCTTCGTCGGCACGGGCGAGCGGCTCGAGGCGCTCGAACCGTTTCATCCGGACCGGATGGCCTCGCGCATCCTGGGCATGGGCGACGTGCTGACCCTAATCGAAAAGGCGCAGGAGCAGGTGACCGCGGACGAGGCGCGCGAGATGGAGCGCAAGCTGCGCCGCGCCGAATTCACGCTGGAAGACTTTACGAAGCAGCTGCGACAGGTCCGCGCAATGGGCCCGATCGACCAGATCATGGCGATGATCCCGGGCTTCAACGCGAAGCGCGCCGGGCTGTCGGGCGGCGCGGAGTTCGACGAGCGCGCCCTCGGGCGCATCGAGGCGATGATCAACTCGATGACGCCCGGGGAGCGTCGGCACCCCGAGGTGATCGACGGCAGCCGGCGGCGCCGCATCGCGCGGGGCAGCGGCGCGTCCGTGCAGGACGTCAACCGCCTGCTGCGCCAGTTCGCGGACGCGAAGAAGATGCTCAAGCAGATCGAGAGCATGGGGAAGCGCGCCGGCAGGCTCGGCAAGCTGCCGACGTCGCTGGAGCCGTGACAAATCACGTGACAAACAAGGATGAGGAGGGAGAGACAGTATGAGCGTCAAGATCCGGCTGACGCGGCGGGGGGCCAAGGGCCAGCCGTTCTACCGGTTGGTGGTCGCGGATTCCCACAGCCCGCGCAGCGGCAAGTATCTCGACAACGTGGGCTACTACAATCCGCGGACCGACCCGTCGACGATGCAGGTGAACACGGAAAAAGTGCTGGCGTGGCTGCGCAAGGGGGCCCGGCCGTCGGATGCCGCCCGCGTCATCCTCGAAAAGACCGGCGTTCTCCGCCAGTGGGAGGAGAGCCGGGCGAAGGCGCCGCGGTGAAGGCCCTCGTCGAGCTGGTGGCGCGGTCGCTCGTCGATCATCCCGACGCCGTCGTCGTAGACGTGGTCGACGGGCCCCAGACGGCCACGATCGAGGTCCGCGTCGCGGCGGACGACGTCGGCAAGCTGATCGGGCGCGGCGGCCGCATCATCAAGGCGATTCGCACGCTGGCGCGCGCCGCGGCGACGGGCAGCGGCAAGCGCGTGAACGTGGAGGTCCTGCGGCCCTAGGGCCGGCAAGAGGCGCGAAGCCGCCGGAGGCCCGGCGGTAAAGGCCGCGGAGGCGGCTGGAGGTCCCCGCGAAGACGGGTGGGGGACGGAGGAGGACGGGCATGCCAACGATTACCGTGCAGCGGCCGATCGTCATCAAGACGATCGTGACCGAGAGTTTCAAGCGGCTCTACATCGCCGACCTCGAGGACGCGATCAAGCGGACCGAGGCGGTGGTCCAGCAGATCGACGTGCAGGCGCGGCGGTTCGACCTCGAGCGGCAGGTCTCGCCGCAGTCCCGCGCCGTCCGGCAGCAGCTCGAGATCGAGCGCGCGCGCCAGGACGCGGCGCGCGCCGAGCTGACGGCGCGGCTGCGCGAGGCCCAGGAGCTCAAACTCAACGACGAGTTCACGCAGGGGACGATCGAGGGCATCGCGGAGCTGTCCGTCGGGGACAACCTCTTCGATAAGATCTCGCGGGCCGAGATCGTCGTGAAGGACGGGATCGTGATGGAAATCCGCGAAGGCGCGCCGGCCGGGACGGCGGCGGCCTCGCCGTCGGGCATCATCACGCCCGGCGGCTAGGAGCGCCGGCCTGCGCCAGACGGGGCGCGATGGGCTCATCGTGGTGGGCGAGGTCACGCGGCCGCACGGCGTGCGCGGCGAGGTGCGCGTGCTGCCGGTTACGGATTTCCCCGAGCGGCTGCTCCGCCTGCGCGAGGTCGTTCTCGTGCAGGGCAGCCGGGTCCGCACCGTCGCGGTCGAAGCCGCGGAGGCGTCCGGCCGGTTTGTCGTCATGAAACTCGCGGGGGTGGAGACCCCCGAGGCGGCAGCCTCGCTCCGCGGCGCGACGATCGAAGTGCCCGCCGCCGACGCGGTGCCGCTGCCGCCGGGACAGTTCTACGTGTTCCAGATCGTCGGCCTGCGCGCGCGCACGCCGTCCGGGGACGTCCTCGGCGAAGTCGTCGACGTGCTGCGGACCGGCAGCAACGACGTCTATGTCGTGCGCGGTCCCGGCGGGGCGGAGACGCTCTTTCCCGCGGTCGAAGGCGTGATCGAGTCCATCGATTTGGAGGCGGGCGAGATCGTGGTGCGGCCGCCGGAGTGGTCCTGATGCGCATCGACGTGGTGACGATCTTTCCGGAGGTGTTTCCGGGTCCGCTCGACGCCGGCGTGCTCGGCCGCGGCCGCGCGCGCGGGCTGCTCGACGTTGCCGTCTGGGACCTCCGGCGGTTTGCCGACGACCGGCATCGGACCGTGGACGAACCGCCCTACGGCGGCGGCGCGGGCATGGTGATGAAGGCGGAGCCGTTCCTGCGCGCCGTCGAGGTGATCCGGCAGGCCGCGGGCGCGCCGGGGCCGGTGCTGCTGACCAGCCCGCAGGGCCGGCCGTTCACGCAGGCCTGGGTCCGCTCACTCGCCGCCGCCCCGCAGCTCACGGTGCTGTGCGGCCGCTACGAGGGCGTCGACGAGCGTGTCGCCGAGATCCTCGGGGCGGAGGAGGTCAGCATCGGCGACTACGTGCTGAGCGGCGGCGAGCTGCCGGCGATGGTGATCGTCGAAGCGGTCGGCCGGCTCGTGCCGGGCGTGGTGGGCGAGGAGGCGTCGGTGCGCGAGGACTCGTTCTCCGACGGCCTGCTCGACTGCCCGCACTACACGCGCCCGGCGGACCTGGAAGGCCACGCGGTGCCGGAGGTGCTGTTGAGCGGGCACCACGAGGAGATTCGTCGCTGGCGGCGCCGGGAGGCGCTGCGGCGCACGCTCGCCCGCCGGCCCGACCTGCTCGAGCGGGCTGCGCTCGACGACGAGGCCCGCGCGCTACTGCGCGACCTGCGGGGGGAGCAGGAACGGGACGCGCGCCGGCGCGGCGGCAGGGGCTGACGTCCGTCGCGCGCGCGTGCTATAATGCGCTGTCACTTTCCTGGGCTCCGGTCCGACCGCCGGATTCGCTTACCTCGTCCGATCCACGGAGGGGCCCGCGCGCGGGGGGCGTTTACGTCATGGAGAGGCTCGTCGCAATCGAACGCCAGCAGATGAAGTCGGCGCTGCCGCCGTTCGCCGCCGGCGATACGGTGCGCGTCCACATGAAGGTCGCCGAAGGCGGGCGGGACCGCCTGCAGGCGTTCGAGGGAACGGTGATCGGCCGCCGGGGCGGCGGGTTGCGCGCCGCGTTCACGGTGCGCCGGATTTCGCACGGCGTCGGCGTCGAGCGGACGTTCCCGCTGCACTCCCCCCGCATCGAGAAGATCGAGATCCTCCGCAAGGGCCGCGTTCGCCGGGCGAAGCTGTTCTATCTCCGGGAAAAGATCGGACGGGAGAGCCGGATCAAGGAGAAGCGCTAGGCGTGGCATCGCTCAGCATCCCCACGATGATTCTGGGGGTGTCGGCTTTACTGGTCGCGTCACGGATCATCGTCAAGCGGGCCTACTCCATTCCGCCCGTCGTCCGGACGTCGATCGTCGAAACGCTGGACGCCTGCATCTTCGCGGCGGTTCTCAGCCTCGTCATCATCACGTTTGTCGTCCAGGCCTTCTACATTCCGTCCGGGTCGATGGAGCCGACGCTCATGATCAACGACCGCATCCTGGTGGCGAAGTTCTTGTACCGCTTCGAGCCGATCCAGCGCGGCGACGTAATCGTGTTCCGGTATCCGCTGAACCCGCAGCGGGACTTCGTCAAGCGCGTGATGGGACTGCCGGGTGATCGGGCGCAGCTCAAAGAAGGCGTTGTCTACATCAGCGGCCAACGTATTTCCGAGAAGGGGTACACGATCAAGCCGGATTTCGGAAACTACGGACCCGTGGCGGTGCCGCAGGGCGAGTACTTCGTCCTCGGCGACAATCGCAACAACAGCGAGGACAGCCGGTTCTTCGGATATGTACCCCGTGCCAACATCATCGGAAAGGCGATCTTCATCTACTGGCCGCCGCAGCGGATCGGATTCGTTCACTGACCGGCCGGCCCTGACCGCACCGCACGGAGACCGTTCGTGCGCGTAGATCTCCGCCGCCTCACGGCGGCCGAGATCCTCGAACTTGTCGATCGCTACCGCATCCCACCGGCGTCTCTGATTCGCGCGCTCGGGCGCGACCGGCGCGCCATGGTCCGCAAACTGGTCGGGCGCGCCCGTCGCGCCGCGGCGGAGGCGCGCGCCGAGGCGGCGCGGCTACGCGCGCTCTACCGCGAGGAGCGCCGGCGGCTGCGGATCGGTCAGGTCGTGGCCGGGATCGACGAGGTCGGCTGCGGCCCGCTTGCCGGCCCCGTCGTCGCGGCCGCGGTCGTGTTGCGGCCGTCGCCGCCGATCCGGGGCCTCAACGACAGCAAACAGCTCCGGCGGGAAGAGCGCGAGGCGCTGATCGCCGAGATTCAGGCATGCGCCGAGGGCATCGGAATCGGCGAGGCATCCGTCGCCGAAATCGACCGCTGGAACATCCTGGGCGCCACGCGCCTGGCGATGCAGCGGGCGGTCACCCAGCTCGCGCCGCCGCCGGGATTTCTGCTGATCGACGGGCGGCACGTGCTGCCGAACGGATTTGCGCAGACCGCGATCGTCAAGGGTGACGCGACCTGCGCGTGCATCGCCGCGGCGTCGGTCGTGGCGAAGGTCGCGCGGGACCGCCTCATGCTGGAGCTCGATCTGCAGTATCCCGAGTACGGGTTCGCGCGCCACAAGGGCTACGCGACCGCGGAGCACCTGGCCGCCCTCGACCGGTACGGCCCTTCGCCGATGCACCGCCGCGCGTTCCTGCCGGAGCGGCAGCTCGCGCTCTTCGAGCTGGAACCCGTTAGCGCGACGTAGCGGAGCGGCGGCGTGGCACCCGGCACCGATCGGCGGACACGAGGCCGCGCCGGCGAAGCCGCGGCGGCGCAGGCGCTTACCGCACGCGGGTACCGCGTCGTGGCCCGCAATCTTCGAGTGGGACGCGGCGAGATCGACCTCGTCTGCGAGCACGGCGGGGACATCGTGTTCGTGGAGGTCAAGGCCCGCCGCGGCGCGGAGTTCGGCACCCCTGCGGAGGCCGTGACGGCGCGGAAGCAGCGGGCGCTGCTCGCCCTGGCGGCGCGTTACCTCGCACGCACGGGCCGCGGCGACCGTACCTGCCGCTTCGACGTCGTGGAGGTGTGGCTGGATCCGGCCGGCCGGCCGGACCGCCTCGAAGTGCTGCGGGACGCGTTTCGAGGCTGAGCAGGACTTTCCGGACCCTCCCAAGAACCAGCACGCTCGAGCGGCACCCCTGAAATTGTAATCGGACCGGACGTCGTCGCAGCATCTCGCCGTCGCAACGAACGCACCACTGGAGGCAGCCGAATGAGCCGCGACCAGCTTGTCACCGCGCTTCAAGCCTGCGGAGCGT
>DASSJF010000026.1 GCA_035691305.1 bacterium | reverse complement strand
CGCGACCGCGTGGTCCCCACGATCTCGGCGAGCGTCTCTTGACTGATCTTGGGCACGATGGTCTCGCGCTTACCCTCTTTGCCAAACTGTGCGAGCAGCAACAGCGTCCTGGCCAGCCGCTTTTCGCTGGAATTGAATAGTTGGTCGACGAGATCTTCTTCGACCCGAATATTGCGGCTGAGCAAGTAGGCCATGAAGTCCTCGGAGAACTTGCCCCGTTGGCGCAACAGTTCGTTCATGCGCTTCTTTTCAATGCGAATGCTCGAACCGTCGGTCATGGCGGCAGCCGTCGCCATTCGCAGCGGCTGCCCGGCGAGACAACCTTCCCCGAGAAAATCCTCGGCGCCGACAATGGCCACCACCGCTTCCTTGCCCTGTTGGGAGGTGACCGTCAGCTTGACCTTGCCCTCCCGAATGTAGAAGACGGCGTTCGCGGGATCGCCCTGTGCGAAGATGATGTGATTCTTGCGGTACTCGAGGGTACGCTTGCCCTTGTCGAGCGCTTCGAGCACGCGCTGCTGGGGGAACTGCGCCGACTTTCTCTTGGCCATCGGTGCCCTCCGCCCCGCCGATGGATGAGACAAACCCGCCACTCCAGATTACCGAGGGGCAACTCTCGAAATAATTGTAGAGTGACGCGGACACGGAATCAACCTGTTGTACTGGTCCGGAGATGGCCCCGACCATTAGCCCCGGTTCGTGGCTCATGTCCATCCTCAGTCCCTCAGGCAGGGTGGAGCCCAGACTTCCCGCGAGCGCAAGATCTGCGGCTGCCATGTGATCCCAGAATCTTGAGTAGAGAGGAGGACCGGAAAGCCCCGGTCCTCCTTGGTATGCCAACTGCCGATGGCGGTCTCGTGCAGGTTACCTAGCTTTGGCCAATTCCCCCGCCACCTTATGGCCGATGACCTCGCCCATCGTCACCGACGTGGCGGGCGGAAGCGTGCCGGGATTTTTCGTGATCCACTCCGCTGCCACCCTATTGGATTCCTCAATGCCGGCCTTGTTCTGGAAGAGGCTCGTGGAGAACATCGTACCGTCTCCGGCGTCCGTGAAGTAGTACCCGACGAACCCCGGGACCGCACTGATCAACGGCACGAACGTCTCGTTGACGCGCCGTCCCATTTCGAGGGGATTGGATACCTTTTCGTAGCGGCGGACACTTGCATGCATAGCTCCTACCTCCGTCTCCCTATAGGGAGTCGATCTGCCCAGCGAATTCGTGGTACACGTCATCGAGGTGAAAAGATGAGACACGCGCCCGGCATCAGAGCCGCTGTTGACCCCCGGAATTGCACGCCGGCCTGAGTTCTTTACACGGATCACCGCAGGCCCGAGGCACGGGGACGGGCTTCCCGACTCACCTTGCCCCGAATAGTGAGCCCCCCGAGGCGCCAATGCTTTGCGTACGGGATTGATCGAGGGCTACAAGGAAGAGAGGAGAACACGCCAAGTATGCGCTTACTTACGTGTGGAAGCAAGGACGATATGCACCCTTATTCCGCCTAAAGTCATCGAATCGCGCCTCCTTGAGACATGCATTGACGGATCTTGCGGTGCCGGAACCCGTGACGCCCCGGTGTCGGTCATGGAGCCGTATGGCCGATCTCGGTCCTATGCTTGGCCAATCGCGATAACACCACTGGTGATCGCGACGGAGGGCAGACGGTGAACATTTTAGAGACTGAACCATTGTTCTACTGCGGCGACGATGTGCATGCGGCGAAGATGGACAAAGTGCACCGAACGATTCGCCGTCGCGGGTTGGACGCACTGCTGTTGATCAAACATGACGCGGTCCGCTACGTGACTGAGTTTTACGCGAAAGGCTATCGCCCGTTTCTCGATATCGACTACGCCGCAGTCGTCCCAGCCGGGAAAGATCCGGTGCTTGGGTTTACCCTTTCGGGCGAGGATCGCCGCGTAGCGGTTCGAAGCCGCGTGCATGACGCGCGGCGTTTGCCGAGGCTGGCGGACTGGCCGGCGGCATTGGCGGCGATTCTTGGCGACTACGGGCTCTCGGCCGGGCGCATCGGGTTTGACTTGATGCCACAGTTCATCTATCAGGGCCTGCGCGAACGGCTGCCACGGTTGGAGCTCGTCGACGCCAACGATGTGTGGCTCGATTTGACGGCGATTAAGCATCCACTCGAGGTTGCGCTGATCGAAGACGCGCTGAAGATCAGCCAACGTGGGGTCTCTGCCGCGATCGAGGCGGCCGCGCCGGGCAAGAGCGAGATCGAGGTGTCGGCGGCCGCCGAATATGCTATGCGATGCCTGGGTTCAGAAATGAATCCGTTCATCCCGGTCGTCGCCTCTGGGCCAAATGCGGCGATCTGGGAACGGGTGGCGACAACTCGGCGGATCGAGTCAGGAGACATGATCATTCTCGACTTCGGCTGTGTGCATCGAGGCTACACTGGTGATTTCGCCCGAACCATCGTCGTTGGCGAGCCGACTCAGCAGCAGCGGCGACTCTACCGCGCAGCCCACGACGCTCTAGCCGAGGGGATCGCGGCGGCTAAGCCCGGTTCGCTCTGCTCAGCAGTGGACGCCGTGGTACGCAAGGTGATCCAAGATGCCGGTCTTGCAAAGTACGAGCAGGGATGGGCGACCGGCCACCAATTGGGATTCGGGTTGCACGGCGAGCCTCTACTGGCCCCGGGCGTCGATGTTCCGCTGCAGTCGGGCATGGTCATCAATCTCGAGCCATCACTGTACACGTTCGACGACCCGACCATCGGTGGTGTGGAGATCGAAGATACGTTGCTCATTACCGACACAGGGTCGCGCCTGCTCACCGATTTCCGATATGACGAACACTTGCTTGCTTAGATTGTTGCTGTATGTCGACAAGCCCCTGCCTCGCTGGCCAGCGTCGCCCGCTAGATGTTGATCCTGCCGGCCCTAATCAATGACCGATCTTGCGTCTCTTCGAGCCTCGGATCACCGTCCAGGAGGGGCCGTTTTCGTTAGCACGAGCCGGCAAAGCGTTGAACCCATCTCGGTTGCGATTCCCTTTCCGGCCGGATATAATCATATTACCATCTAATGATGCGATCCAGGAGTTGGCGTATGCTCACGACGGCACGCGCCCAAAGCACCGGGCTGAAAGCCAAGCTGTTCCGCGGGTTCGCCGATCCCTCGCGGCTGGGGATCCTCGAGGCGTTGCGGCGTGGCCCGCTCACCGTCTCGGACATTGTGGAGGCGACCGGCCTCAGCCAGCCTAATGTCTCGAACCACCTCGCCTGCCTGCGCGACTGCGGTCTTGTCGGCTCCGAACCGGACGGCCGCTACACACGGTATTATCTGAGCGACCGCCGTGTGGCTGCGCTGCTCCGCTTGGCCGACGAGCTCCTGGCAGATGTGGCGCGGGGCGTGTACGAGTGCACGCGTTACACCGTCTCGAGGGAGAGCCGGCCATGACCCCCGTCCGGGAAATTGACCTGCCGATCCGGGGCATGGATTGCGCCGAGTGCGCGACGCACGTTCAGCGGGCGATCGCCGCAGTCCCCGGGGTCGAATCCGCGGAAGTCTCGCTTACCGCCGAGAAGGCGGTCATCCGCCTCGACCCGGTGCGCGCCGAGCTCTCGGCGATCCGCCGGGCAGTGGAAGGCGCCGGCTACACGGTCGCGGAGCGGGAGACGGAGCGAGCACCCGGGACTCGGTTCCTCGCGTCCCGATCCCAGGACTTCACCCGTCAGGTGCTCACGCTGCTCGGCATCGTCTTCGGCGCCGTGCTCTTCATTGTCGTGGTGGGCGAGCAACTGGGTGTATTTGAGCGGATCACCGAGCACGTGTCCTGGCCGGTGGGACTGGCGATCGTCCTCGCGGGCGGCTATCCCGTCTTCCGTGGCGTCGTCCGGGCCGCGCTCCGGCGGCAGGTCACGTCACACACCCTGATGACGCTGGGAGTGGTCGCGGCGCTTGTGGTCGGGCAGTGGGCCACCGCGGCGGTGGTGGTGTTTTTCATGCGCGTTGGTGACTACGCGGAGCGGTTCACGACGGACCGTGCGCGCCGCGCGGTCCGGGACCTCACCACGATGGCGCCGCAGACCGCGCGGGTCGAGCGAGCCGGGGAGGAGCGCGAGGTCCCGATCGGCGAGGTGCGGGTGGGCGAGATCGTCATTGTACGACCGGGCGGACAGATTCCCGTGGACGGAGAGGTCGTGACCGGGCACGCGACCGTGGATCAGGCCCCGGTCACGGGCGAGTCCATGCCTGTGGAGGCCGGCCCCGGCGCGCGGGTGTATGCCGCGACGCTGGCCCGCCTCGGGAGCCTTCGCGTCCGTGCGGTGTCTGTTGGTCGGGACACTGTCTTCGGGCGGGTGATCACGCTGGTCGAGCAGGCGGAAACCCACCGCGCCCAGGTCCAGCGCCTCGCGGACCGGTTTTCGGGTTCCTACCTGCCGGTCGTGGCCGGGATCGCAGCTCTCACCTATCTCATCCGCCGCGACCCGCTGGCGACCGCGGCGGTGCTCGTGGTGGCTTGTTCCTGTTCCTTTGCCCTTGCCACTCCGATCGCGATGCTCGCCTCGATCGGCGCCGCGGCCCGGCGCGGCCTGCTGATCAAGGGTGGGAAGTATCTGGAAACTCTCGCACGCGCGGACGTGGTGTTGCTCGACAAGACGGGCACCCTGACGCTCGGCCGGCCGCAGGTCACGGACGTCGTACCGCTCGACGCGGCCTCCGCGGACGAGGTATTGGCGATGGCCGCCTCGGCGGAGCGGTACTCGGAACATCCGCTAGCCGAGGCGGTGCGCGCCGCGGCTACACAGAAGGCGCTCCGCCTCGTTGAGCCGCAGCAGTTCGAGGCGCTTCCGGGCCTGGGTGTGCGTGCGCGGGTCAACGGGTCCACCGTTGCCGTGGGCAGCCGGCGCATGGTGCCGGCGGCCGCTTCTCGCATGGATGCCGGCGATGCGGGCGCGCTTGAGGCCCAGGGCAAAACGCTGCTGTTCGTCGCTCGCGACGGCACCCCGGTCGGCCTGATCGCGGCGGCTGACACGCCACGCCCGGAGGTGCCCGCGGCCCTTGACGCACTCCACGCCCTGGGTCTTACACAGATCGAGCTCCTCACCGGGGACAACGAACGGACGGCGGCCGCCCTCGCGGGCGGCCTCGGCATCGCCTACCGGGCCAACCTCCTGCCGGAGGACAAGATTGCCGCTGTGAAGGCGTATCAGACTAAGGGACACACCGTGGTGATGGTCGGCGACGGGGTGAACGACGCGCCCGCGCTGGCGCAGGCCGACGTGGGCATCGCCATGGGTGCTGCGGGGAGCGACGTCGCGATCGAGGCCGCCCATGTTGCCTTGATGCGCGACGATTGGATGCTCGTGCCCGAGGTGTTCCGGATCGCGCGCCGCACGATGCGCGTGGTCTCGCTCAATCTCGGGTTTACGGCGGTGTACAACCTGCTCGGCCTCTCGCTCGCGGCCCTGGGCTTCCTGCCGCCGATCTTCGCCGCGGCGGCGCAGTCCTTGCCAGACCTTGGGATCCTCGCCAACTCCTCGAGGCTGCTCGTCCAACGACGGCCACACGCCACCTGATCGCGCGACAACCGCGAGCCCCATGGTGCTTACCCCGCGGCAAGAACCCGGCACCGTTGTCGCGGGCGCTGCCGGCGAGCCCGACCCGCCGTCGGAGCGCGCCGACTCTCAGGTCCGTAGGAGCGCGGTCAGCGCGGCAAGGTTCGGTAGGGCATCCAGGCGCCGAACGGCCTCTCGCGCGGCCGCCGCGGCGTTCATGCCGATCACCGGCGCAGCCAGCCTCATGAACTTCTCTTCGATCGCTGCTCCGTCGTCGTTGAGTGGCAGGCCCTCCGATCGCGCGCATTCGCCGGCGAGTTGCCGGTCGTCAAGCGTGACGACGACGCGCGCGGGCCGCGACGCGGGCAGGCGCGCGGTGAGGGCGGGATCCTCCGAGACGTCGATGCGCCTCGACAACGTGCGGATCCGCTCGTCGCGAAGACTTGCGGCGTTGAAGGCGGCCGGCCCGGTCTCGCCGAGCACCATGGCCGCGGCCAGCGCGTGCGGAATGGAGAACTTGGCTGCGAGCGGCGTTGCCGGCTCGCGGTTGCCGAGCGCGGCGGCCGACCGGTAGGTCTCGACCGCCACACCCCGGACGCGCTCGGGCTCGAACCGTTCTCGGCGCCACAGCTCGAGCAACGCGTCGAGTGCGCTGTGGACGCTGAGACAGCACGCGTGGTGCTTGAAGTAGAGGTCGCCCTCGAAGGCCCAGACGTCCCCGAGGTCCGCCGAGAGCGCCGCGGCGTCGAACCCCGTTCCCAGAATTCTTCCGAGGACCGTGTCGAGCGCCGCCGGGTCGTGCGTGAGGCCGCACCGCACGCTCTCGGCCGCGGTGAACGCGTTCTGGGCCGCCACCCCCGAGAAGAGATTGCGCACGGTACCACCCAGCCGCGCGGCGTTCCAGTCCGCCGGGATGAGGAGCGCCGCCGCCTGCTGTACCGTCGAGGCAAAGGCCGGCGCCGGAAACTCCCACAGCCGTGCAAGACCGGCCGCCGCCCCGACGGCGACCGCCGTGCCGTGCGGGTGCACCGCGGGAGAGAGTTGCGCCGCCCGCGCCACGCGCGCGCCGGTCTCGTACCCGGCCACGAACGCCACGAGCAGATCGGGGCCCGAACGGTCGCCGTCTTCGGCCGCCGCGAGCACGGCCGGCCACACGTGTGCGCCCGGATGTCCCTTCGCGAAGAGGTTCGTTTCGTCGAGCTCCAGGGCGACGATGGCGGCAGCGTTGAACAGCGCCGCCGCGGCAGGGTCGGCCCGCACCGGCGTGCCGGCGAGGGTCGCGCGCCCCCGACGTCGGCCGAGGGCGTGGGCAAAGGCCGGCATGCCGTCGTCGCGGCTGCCTCCGACGTTGCAGCCGATCAAATCCAGGACGACAAGCGCGGCCCGCCGTCTCACCCCAGCCGGGATGGTGTCGAGTCGGAGCTTCGCCGCCCACGCCGCAAGTGCCGCGAGATGGCGTTCGGTGTCAAACTGCGCCATGGCGTGAACTTTCCGGCAGCGCCCGGCCAACTCCTCGGAACACAGGAGCCGCCGCGCCTTCACCGAAGGCTGTCGCAGCGCAACGGCCAGGAAACCAAGCGGTTCGAAGCGGAGCCCGCCGCCTGATGCGGCCGATATCCATGCCGTCGGCGTCGGCGTGGTGAATTCGATGACACACTCAATAGGGGGCGGATAATGCGCTTGAACGAACGCTCGGCACTTCGGATGACCCGCCGGCAGGCGTTGCGCACCGGTGCGGCCGCGTCGCTCGCCGTGCTCGGCGGCGGCGCGCTGTCCGCCGCGGACGTTCGGCCCGCGGCAGCGGCGCCGGCAGGGGGAAGAACGCTCAGCGTCGCGATGCTACTCAACATTCACACGCTCGACCCCGGCCACACGCTCGAAAACGCCACGAACAACGTCGACCATGTCACTTACGACGCGTTGGTCACTTTCGAAGGCGAGGACCTCAAGACGATCCGCCCCTCGCTCGCCACCAAATGGACCATGTCGCCGGACGGGCTCACGTACACGTTCACGCTGCGGCCCAACGTCAAATTCGCCGGCGGCAATCCGATGACCGCGGCGGATTTCAAGTGGTCGTTTGAGCGGCTCATGAACATCAAGGGGAACGGCGCGTGGCTGCTGGACGGCGTGGCGGGCGTCGAGGCGCTGAACCCCACGACGTTCGTCATCAAGCTGAGCCGGCCGAAGCCGGCGCAGCTCGCGATCCTGACCACCCCGTCGCTGAGCCCGGTCGACACCAAAGTCGTGACCGCGCAAGGCGGCGACGCCGGGTCCGACGCCAAGGAGAAAGACAAAGCCGAAGCCTACCTCAACTCGCACTCCGCCGGCACAGGCGCCTTTGTCCTCGAGTCCTATGTTCCCAACCAGGAAATCGTGATGGTGAAGAATCCTACTTACTGGCGGGGGCCGTCGTCGCTCGACCGCGTAGTCGTCCGGAACATCATCGAGCCGAGCGCGCAGGCCCTCATGGTGCAAAAGGGCGATATCGACATCGCCGTCAACATTCAGGCCGACCAAGCCCGGCAGCTGCGGCACGTCGAGGGCGTCGTCGTGAAGTCCAGCCCCGAGCTCAACGTCGTCAACGTTATCATCAACACGAACCCGCAGGTCAGCGGGCCGTTCGCCAACCCCAAGGTGCGCGAGGCGATCCGCTACGCGATCGACTACCAGGGCGTAATGGCGCTCACGGCACCTGGGTCGCGGCGGTCGGCCGGCATCATCCCGCCGAGCTTCCCCGGCGCGCGGCCGACGAGCGAGGCGGTCAAGACCGACAAGCGGCGCGCCCGGGCCATTCTGCAGCAGGCCGGCCTCACGAACCTCGAGGGCATGTTCTTCTACTCCAGCACGTACGCGGGCTTCGGGCTCGACCTCGCGATCCTGGCGCAGAAGATCCAACAGGACCTCGCCGCAGTCGGCATCAAGCTCAAGATCGTCGACGAGCCCTACGCCACCGAAGTCACTCAGTACCGGCAGGGCAAGCTGCCGATGGGCATCGGCGGCTGGCTCGCGGACTACATGGACCGCAGCGACTATCTCGTTTTCCTGCCCGGGCGGACCGTGGGTCACCGGCTGCAGTGGGAACCCAACGCCAGCCCCGAGGCGGGTGAGATCACCAAACTCGGCCAGCAGGTCGAGAACGAAACGGACCCGGCCAAGGCCAACGCGTTGTATCAGGAGGTCGACCGGCGGCTCTCGACGGACGGCCCGTACATTCCGCTCTATCAACCCGCGGTGTCCATCGCGTACCGGTCCAACCTCAAGGGCGTGACGTACACCACCGGTTGGTACATCGACTACTCGACGATCACCAAGGGATAGCCGTGATCACACGCCGGCGATTGCTTGGATCGGCGGCCGGCAACATCGCCGCGGGAGCGCTTGCCGCGGCGGGCGGGGTCCTGTCTCCGGCGGGGGCGTCGCGGGGCGAGGCGGCGCCCGCGGCCCCGGGCGGCAAAGTGCTCACGGTCGCGACGCTGCTCAACATCAAAACGCTGGATCCGGGCCGCACACTGGAGAACGCCACCAACAACGTAGATCACGTGACGTACGACGCGCTCGTGACGTTCGAGGGCGAGGACCTGAAGACCGTCCGGCCGTCGCTGGCGACGCGGTGGACGACGTCGCCCGACGGGTTGACGTACACGTTCACCCTGCGGCCGAACGTGAAGTTCGCGAGCGGGAACGCGATGACGGCGGCGGACTTCAAGTGGTCGTTCGAGCGGCTGATGAACATCAAGGGGAACGGCGCGTGGCTGCTGGACGGCGTGGCGGGGTTGGAGGCGCCGAATGCGACGACGTTCGTGATCAGGCTGAGCCGGTCAAAGCCGGCGCTGCTGGCGATTTTGACGACGCCGTCGCTGAGTCCGGTGGACACGAAGGTGGTGACGGCGCAGGGTGGAGACGCGGGGCCGGGCGCCCGGGACAAGGACAAAGCGGAGGGGTACCTCAACGCGCACTCGGCGGGGACCGGCGCGTTCATCCTCGAGTCCTACGTGCCGAATCAGGATCTCGTCCTGGTTCGCAACCCGAATTGCTGGCGCGGGCCCTCGAGTTTAGACCGCGTCGTACTCCGCAACGTCATCGAAGCCGGGGCGCAGTCGCTCATGATAGAAAAGGGCGACGTGGACATCGCGGTCAACATCGGCGCGGACCAGGCGCGGCACCTCCGGCATGCGCCCGGGGTCGTCGTGGAGTCGAGCCTCGCGCTCAACGTCGTCAACGTCGTGATGAACAACAATCCGCAGATCGGCGGGCCCTTCAGCCATCCCAAGATCCGCCAGGCGGTTCGCTACGCGATCGACTACCAGGGCATCATGGCACTCACCGGCCCGGGGAGCGTCCGGGCGGCCGGCGTCTTCCCCACCAATCTGCCGGGCGCCCGTCCACGCAGCGAAGCCGTCAAGACCGAACGCGAACGCGCCCGCGCGCTCGTGAAGGAAGCGAACCTCGGCGCGGTCGAGGGCACGTTCATTTACTCCAGCACGATCGCATCATACGGTGTGGACACCGCGATCCTGGCCCAGAAGATTCAGCACGATCTCGCCGCCGCCGGGATCAACGTCAAGCTCGTCGACCTGCCCTACGCCGTTCAGGTGCAGATGTCCCGCGACGGCAAGATCCCCATCGGGCTCGGCGGCTGGCTCGCGGACTACATGGACATCAGCGACTACCTCGTGTTTTTGCCGGGCCGCACGGTCGGCAAGCGCATGAACTGGTTTCCCGAGTCGAGCCCGGATGCGGCCGAGCTCGCGCGGATGGGCCAGCGCGTCGAGACGGAGACGAACCCGGCCAAGAACCTCGCGCTCTACCAGGAGCTGGATCGGCGAATCACGGAGGCTGGGCCGTTTGCCCCGATGTATCAGCCGGCGGTGCCCTACGCGTTCCGCTCGAACCTCAAGGGTGTCACGTACACGACGGGCTGGTACGTCGACTACTCGACGATCAGCAAGGCGTAGCCGGGAGAGACGCTGTGGGGCAGCCGGACGCGGGTGGAGCACTACCGCCGCAGTTCGCGCGGGTGCGGGATCACGTGCGGACGTCGCGCGAGCGATACGTCGGCGTCCTGCGCGACTTTGTCCGCATTCCGAGCGTGACGGCGGACGAGGCGCAGTGCCGGGCCGCCGCCGGCTTTCTCGCCGACGTCATGGCGGCAGCGGGCCTGCGGGTTCGGAGCGACCCAATCGAGGCCGCCGGGCCGACGCTCTTCGCGCAGGGCCTCTCCGCCGCAAAGCGGCCGGCGGTCATCGGCTACGCGCACTACGATGTGAAGCCCGCCGGCAACCGCGAGGCGTGGACGCATGATCCCTGGGGCGGCGAGATTGCGGAGGGCCGGCTCTACGGTCGCGGGGCCGTTGACAACAAGAGCGGATGCCTCGCGTTTGTCTTCGCGGCGGAAGCCTGCCTCGCGACCGGCGGCCTGCCGGCCGACCTGCGTCTCGTGATCGAGGGCGAGGAAGAGGCGGGATCGGTGCACCTGCGGGAGTGGGCGCTCGGACACAGCGCCGACCTCGAGGGCACCGACGGCGTCTTCTGTCTGGACGGCTCCACCGAGGCGTCGACCGGCCTGCCTCGCGTGGACCTGTTTGGGCGCGGCATTCTGTACGTCCAGTTGTCCGTCGAAACGGCCGCGGAGAACGTGCACAGCAGCCGCGCAGTGCTCGTGCACAACGCGGCATGGCGGCTCATCGAGGCCCTGCGGACCATCAAGGACGTGACAAGCGATCGAGTCATCGTGCCGGGTTGGGCCGACGATCTGGTGCCGGTGACCGACGACGACGTCGAGTATTTCCGCGAGAAGGCCCGGGAGTTGGACCCGGAGGCGGTCCGGCACCAGCACGGTCTGCGGGGCCGCGCGTTTCCGGCGGGGCGCAGCGGCGAAGACCTGGTCCGCGCATTCTACATGGAGCCGACGTGCACCATCTGCGGCTTCTGGGCCGGTGACACGTCGCCGGGCGTGTTGATGACGGCTGTCCCGCGCCGGGCCACGGCCAAACTGGACTTTCGTTGTCCGCCGCGGCTGCACGCGGGCCGGCTCGCGGAGAAACTGCGCGCGCACCTGGATCGCTCCGGCTACGCCGACGTAGAGATGCGCGTCATCTCCGCCCGCTCGCAGACGTGGCATACGCCCAACACCGCGAAGATCGTTCGCGCCATCCGCCGCGCGGGGCTGGACGTCTTCGGCGCCGATTGGGAGGCGGAACGGCGCGGGCCGACGGCCGAAGGCGTCTTCGCGGAATCGCTCGGCATCCCGCCGGTGCTAACCGGGTTTGCGAATCCGGACTGCCGCATTCACTCGCCGGACGAAAACGTGGACATCGAATACTACCTGAAGGGCATCGAATACGCCGCCGCCGTGCTGTTCCGACTGGCCGAGGCGTAGGAACGAGGAGGGGTGCGAACGACACTTCTGCGGCCCGCGGACGTGATCCGAGAGACGGCGGCGCGCGTGACGGCCACTCCGCCGCCCGACAGAAACGCTCGACGAGAGGAGAGACGGTGATGGACCGATCGCACGACGGGGGACGCCGGTTCCCGCGGCGTGAAGGGCTGCGTCGTGCGCTGGTGGCCGGCGCCGGGGGCGTACTCGGCATCGGCTTCAGCGCCGGTTGGCTGTCGCGGACGGCGGGTACGGCGAGCGCGCAGCGCGCGATTTCCGGCACGCTGCAGTTTGCCTGGGATCAGCTGCAGGACAACCTTGACCCACAGACCGCGCGCGGCAACCGCAACTGGTGGGTGCTCACGGAACTGTATGACACCCTCACGTACCTTCCCGGCTACAGCCTGGAAGCGAAGCCGTATCTCGCTGAGTCGTGGACCGTTTCGGGAAACGGCACGATCTACACGTTCAAGTTGCGCCGCGGGGTGAAGTTCACCACCGGCAGCGAGCTCAGCGCGGACACGGTGAAGTATAGCATCGACCGCATGCAGGCCACCAAGTTGGGGCCGCTGTTTCTCACCGTGCCGTTCGACCACGCCGACATCGTGGATCGGTACACGGTCCGTTTCGTGCTGAAGTATCCCTACGCTGCGTGGCCGGTAATCCTGTCGCACCCGGCGGTGTGCAGCATCGTCGACCCCAAGGTAGTGGAGGCCCACGGCGGGATCCAGCCGGGCAAGCGCAACGACTATCTCTCCGCCAACACGGCCGGTATCGGCGCGTGGATCATCGACCGCTGGGATCAGGGGCAGCGCATCGTGCTGGTGCGCAACCCCAACTACTGGCGAGGATGGAACGACGCCCACCTGAACCGCGTAGTGCTCGAGACTGTGCCGGAGGAAGAGACGCGCCTCTTGCGCCTCGAGAAGGGCGACATCGACATCGCCACCGTCAGCGCGCAGAGCCTGCCGGGGCTCGAGGCGCGGATCGCGCGCAGCCGGCTGCCGATTGTCATCGAGAAAACCAAAAACGGCCAACCGCTGTTGAGCCTCTCGACGATGCAGGTCAACATGAACCACAAGCTCCTGCCGACGAGCGATCTCAACGTGCGCAAAGGGCTCAGCCACGCCTTCAACTACAACCTGTTCATCGGCAAAGTGCTGAACGGCTATGCCGTGCGCATGGCCGGCATGATCCCGCGCGGCATCTTGGGGCACGTGAACAACTACCCGCTCGTCGATTTCGATCTCGCCAAGGCGAAGGCGGCCTTTGACCAGGCGTCTCCGCAGGCCAAGGCCGAGTTGGCGAAGGGGCTCGTGCTGCGGTATGTCCCGGGCTATGTGCTCGGGCAGGAAGGCGCCGTGATGTGGCAGCAGGACCTCGCGAAGATCGGCGTTCGCCTCGTCCTTCAGGAGATCGATCAGGCGACGCTCAGCAGCCTGCAGACCTCCGTGCCCGGCGTGCCGCTGATCGAGGGCCGCTGGGTTGGAGACTTCCCGGACCCGGACAACTTCATCTTCTCCGCGCGGACCGACTACTGGCCGCCCAAGGGCTTCGGCGCGGCGTTTGCCGGCGACGCGAAGTCCGATGGGCTGATCGAGCGGGGCCGCATGGAGCAGGACGCATCACGCCGCCGCGCAATCTACCGGGAGTTGGAGATGTACTTCCGGGATCAGTACTCGATCCTGATGGTGGCGGAGCCCGCGGGCGTGCTCAACAAGTGGAATGCCCGGGCGAGCTGGGTCGGCGGGTTCCAGTTCAACCCGATGTTTCATCCGATGTTCTACGAGACGTTCAAACAGGGATAGCGAGTTCCAGTAGAGAGCGCCGGCGGTCGGGCCGCGCTGAGATGATTCGGTATATCGCGCAGCGGTTGGCGACGCTGATCGCCGTCGTGTTCGGCGCGATGACGGTCACGTTTGTCATCGCGCGCGTCATCCCGCGGAACGTGGCCCAGATCTGGGCCGGCGTGCAAGGGTTCAAGGTCACGCCGGACGTGATCGCGCTCGTCACCCGGCAGTACCGCCTGGACGAGCCCCTGATTGTGCAGTACGGCTACTACCTGCGCGATCTCGCGAGCGGCCGGTGGGGTACATCACCGGTCACCGGCCGGCCGGTCGCCGCCGACATCCTCACGTATCTGCCGAACACGATCGAGCTCGCCGGCGCCGGCCTCCTCCTCGCGGTCGTGATCAGCGTGCCGATCGGCGTTGTCGCGGCGCGTACCAGAAACTCGTGGCTCGATCAGGCGAGCCGGGGGCTGGCGATCGTAGGCGTGGCTGCGCCGACGTTTTGGGTCGGCCTGCTCTTCCAGTTCGTCTTCTACTATCGACTGGGATGGGTTCGCGATCCCGGCGGCATGCTCAGCGAGACCGTCGTGGCACTCTCTCCTGTCCGACACGTCACCGGGCTCGTCGTCGTGGACGCCGCGCTCACCGGCAACGCGCCCGCCCTGCTCGACGCCCTCAACCATCTCGCGCTGCCGGCATTCAGCCTCGCGCTGCCGCTCATTGCGCTCGTGAGCAGAATGACGCGTTCGTCGTTGCTCGAGGTTCTTCACCAGGACTACGTGCGGACGGCGCGCGCCAAAGGCATGCCCGAGTGGCAGGTGACGTTGCGGCACGCCCTCCGCAACGCGCTCATGCCGACGGTGACGGTCCTCGGCCTTTCTACCGGCTGGCTGCTCACCGGGTCCGTCGTGACCGAGCTGATTTTCTACTGGCCGGGTGTCGGCCGGTATGCCGTGGGGGCCGTCACTTCGTTCGATTTCCCCGCGGTAACGGCATACACTGCGCTGGCGGCGTTCGTTTTTTCGCTGGCCAACTTGGCGACCGACATCGCCTACGCGTACATGGATCCGCGCATCCGGTTCACGTGATCTACGGGACGTTGCTCGTCCCGAAGGCGGTACGCAACCCGCTCGTGCTCTTTGGCGTGGGCGTGATCGCGGTGTTGTTCGTCGTCGCCGCGCTCGCGCCGGCGCTCGCCCCGTACGGGCCGCAGACGGGAACATTGCTCGATCGATTTGAGCCGCCGGGACCGCGGCACTGGTTCGGCACCGACAGTTCGGGGTTCGACGTTTTCACCCGCGTGCTCTACGGGGCCCGTCCGGCGGTTGGCAGCGGTCTCATCGTGCTCGCGGTCTCCACCTCGGCGGGGACCGCCGTCGGACTCCTTGCCGGCTACGGCCGGGGCCTGTGGGGCGAGGTGCTGCTTCGGATTACCGACGTCTTCCTGGCGTTTCCTGGGTTGCTGCTCGCGATGGCGGTCGTCGCCGCCATCCAGCAGCGGACGCTGTGGGCGATCGTGGTCGCGATCTCGCTGCGCTGGTGGGCGCCCTACGCACGAATCGTCGCCGCGCAGACGTTGTCGATCCGCGAGCGCGACTACGTGGAGGCCGCGCGCGCGATGGGCGCGCGCCACCGGCGGGTGCTGTTGAGGCACGTGCTGCCCAACGCGCTGAGTCCCGTTGTCGTCCAGGCCACGCTCGATCTCGGCGCCATCATTCTCACGACGGCGGCGCTGAGCTTTATCGGCTTCGGGTCGGAGCCGGGGACGCCGGATTGGGGCCGCATGGTCGCCGACGGACGGCAGTACATGCGTGATCACTGGTGGGTGGTTTTGTTCCCGGGACTCGCGATTTTCTTTGCGGTCGCCGCGTTCAATCTCGCGGGCGACGGGGCCCGAGACGCCTTCGATCCGCGACTGCGGGGCGAATGAAGTCGCCGACGGGTTCAACCTCAGTGCACCGGTCGCAAGGGAGGACGTTCACGCGGACATCGCGGCCCCGCCACCGCCGGGAATTCGTTGGTTCAGCATTCCGACTCAGTTACGGGCTAAATGGACCAGTGTCAACGCGTCGTCGTCCACATCGACGCCCAAACCAGGGCCCGAGGGGACCATCATCGTGCCGCGATCGTACGTAAGGCCCCGAAACGGCTGACGCCGGACGCGGACGTACCCGTGCACTTCGAAATGCCGGGCCGCGCACGCTGCGCCGCAGTGCACCGCGGCGGCAGTCGCGAGCATGCCCTCGTCCATCTGACCGATCATGTACGGCTTGCCCGCGGCATCCGCCATGGCGGTCATCTCGAATAAGCGGGTAATGCCGCCCGCCTTCGCGAGTTTGAAGTGAAGGAGGTCCGCGGCATCGGCATCCAGCAGCCGCCGTAGCTCCGCGGGCCCCAAGACTGCCTCATCGGCCATCACGGGAACCGGGCTCTCCCGTGTGACGGCGGCGAGGCCCTCCAAGTCGGACGCCGGCACCGGCTGCTCGATCCACGCCAGCCGGTACGGCGCCCACCGGCGCAGGCGCCGGATCGCCTCATCGCGATCCCAAGCGCCGTTTGCGTCGGCCGCAAAGGTCACTGCTGCGCCGTCTGGCTCGCCGTCGATCGCCCGCCGCGCCGCCGCGAGACGCGCGTCGTCGGCGTCCGCACGGTCGCCGACCCGTACTTTCACGGTGCGAAAGCCGTCGTGGACGGCGTCGCGCGCCTGTGCGGCGATCTGTTCCGGTACCGCAAAGGGCAGGCTGATGTCGGTCGGGAGTTGGCGGCGACGTGCTCCGCCTAACAAATCGACGACCGGCACGCCGCGGGTGCGGGCCGCCGCGTCGTGGATCGCGATATCGAGCGCCGTTTTCGCCGGGGGATGCCCCGCCACGTCGGCGTCCATCCGATCCGCGGCCCCGGCGAAGCGATCGACCGGATACCCGAGCAGCGAACGGGAGAGCCGGATCGCCGCGTCAAGCACCTCGACCAGGGTGCTTCCGGTCGCATACGCGGCGTTGCCGCGGGCCTCTCCCCAGCCCGTCACACCGTTCGTGCATCGGACTCGAACGGCGATTTCCTCGAGCGCCCCGATTCGGCCGGCGGACGCGTGGCTGAACGGGACGATGAGCGGGAGGTCGACCCGGTAGATCGCGACCTCCGCGATGCGTATCACGAGGCGGCTGGGCCGATGAGCCGGTCGAGGACGCCGGCTGCCAATGCCGTCTTGGTGACGAGCGAAGGGACGTCGAGGTATTCCGCGACGCTGTGCGCGCCTCCGCCTTCCGGTCCCATCGCGTCGACGGTCGGCACGCCGGCCGCCGCGATGTTGTTGCCGTCCGATGCCCCGCCGGTCGAGGTCCAGCATACCGGAGTGTTTAGTTCGCGCCCCACCGCCTCGACGATGCCGATCACCCGTGCCGTCTCGGGGCCGGGTTCGAGGGGCGGGCGATGAAACTCTCCCTCGAGTGCCGCGACGGTACCCGCGACGTCGGGACGCGACGCGATTGCCCTCATGCCGGACAGAACTCGCTCCGCTTCCGCGGCCGTCGCGACCCGCGCGTCGATCGCCGCCTCCGCCTCCGCCGGGACAACGTACGCGTGGGTGCCGCCCGAGATCACGCCCACGTTCACAGTCGTCCCGGCGTCCGGCCGGGCCAATCCTTCGAGGTCCAGGCACTTGCGCACAAGCGCTCGAATGGCACTCGCGCCTTTCTCCGGTTCAGCCCCGGCATGTGCGGCCCGTCCCGTGACCCGCAGGTGGAAGATCCCGACACCCTTGCGCCGGAGCACGAGGGTGCCGCCAAGGCGTCCCGGTTCAAAGACCAGTGCGGCTACCGCTCCACGCGCCAGTTCGGGCCACCGGCCGCGCGACGACGGGGATCCCGGCTCTTCATCAGAATTGATCACAACCCGAATCGACCCTGCGAGCCGCGGCCGGTGTGCGAGGAGGGAGCGCACGGCATACAGCATGACGACGAGTCCGCCTTTCATGTCCACCACGCCGGGGCCGCGCAGCCGGCCGCCGTCGAGCACCACCGGCATGGCGTCTGTCGTTCCGGCGGCGTATACCGTGTCGGCGTGGCCGACCAGCAGAACACGGGGATGCTCGGCCCCCCGGCTATCCGCGATAAGGTGGTTGCCGTAGAGTGGCTCGGCAATCCGCCGGCATACGAGGCCGAGCCCTCGGTAGGCCTCTTCCAAAACGTCGATCACCGCGTCGACCCGTGCCTTGTCCCGCGTGGGGCTTTCCATCATGGCGAGGCGGCGCACGAGGTCGAGCATCTCGCCGCCCCTGGCCTCGGCTTCCGCGCGAAGAGCTTCCAGGTTGCGGTCCACCCAGCGCCCCGGCTACCGGACCGCCAGCGTTCGCGGGAACGACGTCAAGATTTCGACGCCGGTGTCGGTGACGGCGACCGTTTCGCTGACTCCAACGCCGAAGGCCCCGCTCTGCCGCATCGCGGGGACAAGATGAAGGACCATTCCCGGGCGCAGCGGCCGTTCGTCGTGGCGCTTCAGGTCGAAGATATGTCCCTCGCCCCAGCCGGGTCCAAATCCGACGCCGACACTGTAGCCGACGCGCTTGCGGAAGTTCGGCTCGTACCCGAAACGGTCGATCACGGACTGACACGCGGCCTGCACGTCCTGCGACCGCGCGCCGGGCCGGACGGCCTCGATGCTGGCGTCCAGGGCCGCGCGACACGCGTCGAACATCCGGCGGATCTCCGGCGCGGGTTCGCCCACGACGGCGGTCCGCATCAATGGCGCGGTGTACCGGTTCCAGACCGCGCCGATCTCGATGAGGACCGGGTCGCCCGGACGGAGGACGCGCCGCTGAAACGTCGTATGAGCGATCCCCGATTTCGGCCCCGAGGTGATGATCGGCTGGCTGCTGAAGAACTCGCCGCCCGCGGCGATCATCGCGGCGTAACAGGCCGCCGCCACGTCGTTCTCGGTCCGTCGTGCCGCGACGGCGTCCACGGCGGCGCGCATCCCCGCCTCCGTGCACCGCGCCGCCGACCGGACACACGCGAGTTCGCGCGGCGACTTGACAGCCCGTCCCGGCTCGACCAATCCCGAGGCATCTGCGAACGACGTCTCGAGCAGCGCTTCCACGCGCTCGTAACTGCGTACGGTGAAGAGGGGACTGGTGCGCTCGGCGCCGAGGCGGCGGCCGAGGAGTCCCGCTCGGGTCAGGGCGCGGCGGACCGCCTCCGCCGGCTCCTCGTGATCCTCGAACGTCTCGATGGTGCTGAGCCCGGTCGTGGCCTCGGCGACCGGCCGCTCCAAGAGGCGCACGACCAACCACGGCGCGCCACCGACGGGCACGACGAGGCATTGATAGTTGCTGAACGCCGCGGTGGCATACCCCGTGAGATAGAAAACGTTGGCCGGCGCAAACAGCAGGATCGCGTCGAGCCCGCGGGCCGCGATCCCCTCGCGCACCGCTCGTAGGCGCGCGTCGTACTCCTCGGCCGGGAACACGGCCCCCGCATTGTCGGCGGACATGGACACCTCCCGATGGCCGGACAGGCCGGCCCCTCAATAGCCGTGCACGTTGCTCGCGATACCCCGCATGCGCGTCCGGTCGGGGAACGCCGTGAGGTTGTGGGCGAAGATGCTGCTGGCCTGCTCGACGTAGTCGGTGCGATCGCCCCCGATGTGGGGCGTGATGATAAGATTCGGCGCACGCCACAGAGGATGGCTGGACGGCAGCGGCTCCTCGGCAAACACGTCCATCGCGGCTCCGGCGATGTCGCCGGCCCGCAGCGCCGTCGCGAGCTCTGCTTCGTCCACAATGCCGCCCCGCGCGACGTTGATGAGATACGCGGAGCGCTTCATCGCACGGAACGCGGGGCCGCCGATGAGCCCCCGGGTACGGTCGGTGAGCGGCAGCGTGACGACGACGTAGTCGGCCTCGCGGAGGACCTCGGGTAGTTCCTCGGGGCCGGCCACGCGGTCCACCTCTGCCGGCGCGGCGGGCTGCCGCCGCACGCCGATCACACGCATCCCGAAGTGCCGGGCATGCGATACCACGCACATCCCCACGTGCCCCAACCCGAGGACGGCGCAGGTCTGCGTCGACAACAGCCCGACGGGGTGCTTCCGCCACGCCGCCGCGCGTTGGGACTCGTACAGCCGAGGCATGCCCCAAAAGAGGGACAGCATCAGGGTGGCGGCGAGGCCGGCCGCGTTCTCCGCCTGGAGGCCCTTGGTGGTGGTAACGAGCACGCCCGGCCGCTCGCGGAGAAAGTCGAGCAACTGGTCGATTCCTGCGCTTGTCGTTTGGATCCAGCGGAGGCACGACAGGCGCGCCATCAGCCCGCCCGGCGGCTTCCAGGTGAGGAGTACATCCACGGTCTCCAGTGGTTCGCGGTTCAGGTCCGAGCCCGTGAGGTCGTCGAGCGGCATGTGTGCCGCAAGCGCCCGCGCGTACTCGTCGCACAGCGGGTGGCTGATCAGGACGCGCAGCGCCGTCCGGGACGGCGGAAGCAGCCGCACCAGGCGGTAGGGCCGGACGGTCACTCGCGGTAGGCGTCCATCAGGACGCGTATCGTCTTCTCGTTATGCTGCTGGATGAACGCGCGCGCTTCGTCGGCTCGCCCCTCCCGCAGCAGCTGATATAATTGGCGGTGCTCCGCTGTGGACTCGACGGCGCGCGCCGGCTGCGCCAGATACGCGCGCCGGTAGCGTTCGCTGAGGTCCCACAGGCCGTCGATCACGCGTTGCAGCACCGGATTGCCCGAGGCGTGATAGATCGTGGAGTGGAACATCCGATTGCTCGCCAGAAACCCGTCGATGTCTCGGGCGGCGACTTGCCTTTCGGTCGCGTCCAAGATCCGCTCCAGTTCCGCCAGGACGTCCGGGGTCATTTTTCGGGCGGCGAGCTCGACCGCGACGCCCTCGAGCTGATGCCGGACGAAATACAGATCCTGCATTTGCCGCGCCGAGATCGGCGCCACCACGGCACCGCGGTGCGGCGTCAGCGCGATGAGGCCTTCGCTGTCGAGACGTTCGAGCGCGGTGCGGATCGGGATGCGGCTAATCCCGAGTCGCCGTGCGGCGGCGGTCAGGTCAATCAGGCTGCCGGGCGCCAACTCTCCTTCCAGGATCCACCGCTTGAGCACACGGAACGCGTGCTCGCTTGCCGTCCGGTACTTGATCTCGCTCGCCGGCGCACTGGTCATACGTCCTCCCGAGTGGCTGATATGCTGGTCGCCGCGGTCGAAGGAAGCACCGTGCACTGCCGGAAAGGTGACCACATCTCATTCATGGAAATGTGATGTCCCGTGGAGCCCTTGATCATCATAGCGAGTGAGCCCAACATCGATCGTGAGAACCATCCGTTTGTGACAACGCCTACGCCCGACGAATTGGAGCGCGAGATCGACTATCTCGCCCGCGAGGCGGTGGATGCGGCGGCGGCCGGCGCCGCCATCGTCCACATGCACGGGATCTCCGTCTACGACCCCAAGGCGAGCTACGGCGTGCCGGGGCCCGTGGAGATCGAAGCGACCGCGGAACTCTTCCGCCGGATCGCATCGAAGACGGCGGCAATTCGGGAATACGCGAAAGGCTCCATGCCGCTCAACATCCGCACCGAGGTGGCGCGCCGCATGGGGTCCGGCAAGTTCGAGACCGGCAACGTCGTGATGAGCGACGTGGACTTCGCCGACCGCAAGCAGCACATGATGTGGAGCCGCGACCGCATCCGCGAATCCCTGCAGTGGAATCTCGACATGGGTGTGCTGCCGGAGCTCGAGGTGTTTCAGGTCGGCGCCACCTGGAACGTCCGTTGGGCGGCCGCCGCGGGTCTGCTGCCGGCGCCCATCTGGGTGAACCTCCTGTGCGAAGCGCCGGGGTTCAACTGGGCCCCGGGCACGATCGAGTCGATTCGGCACCGCGCCGCGTACCTGCCCGCGGGATCGCTGTACCAAACGACAATCTACACGGCGCCGCGCGTGCCGTTCGCGGTTGAGGACGCCAACGCCCTGCTCTTGCAGGTAATCGCGTCCGGCGCGCACGTACGGATCGGGAAGGAAGACCGCGCATGGCTTCGGCCCGGCCAGCGGGTACAGAGCAACGCGGAGCTCGTCGAGCTCGTCGTCTGGATGGCGGACCGGCTGGGCCGTCCCATCGCGACGCCCGACCAGGCGCGCACTCTGTTGGGGATTCCAAGGCCGAACTTCTAGCGGCGGCCGCGCGCGCATTATTTCCGTCCGCCCACCGGGTTGCGCAGCGTGCCGAGCTTTTCGATCGTCGCCTCGACGACGTCGCCGGGCTGGAGGTAGCGCTTCTCGGCCGTTCCCACGCCCGCGGGCGTGCCGGTCGCGATGATGTCGCCGGGCTCCAACGTCGTGAGATGCGAGAAGAACGACACGATTTCGTCGCAGCCGAATATCATCTGCCCTGTCGACGCTGCCTGCCGGCGCGTCTCGTTGACGGACAACGACAGGCAAAGCGCGTGCGGATCGGCAACCTCATCGGCGGTGGCGATGAACGGACCGAACGGCGAGAACGTGTCGAACCATTTGCCGGCGAGCCAGTCGAAGAACCGATCCCGCTCGCGCGGTGCGCGTCCCGCGGCGATCGTGAGCGACCGTGCCGAAATGTCGTTGAACACCGCGTAGCCCGCGACGTACGCGAGTGCGCCGTCCGTCGGAACGGCGGTGGCCCGGCGGCCCATCACGATTGCCAGTTCCGCCTCGTAGTCGAGCGTCGTGCTCCAGCGCGGAAACCGGATCGGCTCGTCCGGCCCGATCACGCTGTTCGAGGGCTTCATGAACGGCCGGATCGTCATTTCGTGCTTCGCCGGCACGGCCATCCTGGACTCGATCAGATGATCCGCGTAATTGCCCGCGACGGCGAGGACCTTGCGGGGGCGAGGCAGCGGTGCGAGGAGTCGCGCCTGTGTCACCGGTACGACGGTCAGGTCGCGTTCGCCGGCATGGGCCGTTGCGCGCGCCGCAAGGCGCACGCCTTCATCCCCCAGATCGAGCAGGCCCAGGATATCGGAGGGGAGCGGCGTCCCGTAGGCTTCTCCGGCGGCGGCCACATCGACGATCTTGCCGCCGTCATAAAGGGCACCCGCCCGAGGTCCGGTGGAGGAGGTCAGATACGTCACCAGCTTCATGCGGATTCGCCGCCCACGATGGGCATGGTCGGGCAGGAGTTCCAGTCGCGGCGCTTTACAGAAGTACTGCTCCTCATACGCTCCTCTCAGATCGCCCCGCAGTGGACCCGGGGGAATTCGACTCGAGCCGCGGTTGACTTCATATGGTGTATTAATCATACTCAATATACGATTTAGTACGCAACGCACTCGCCAGAGGCTCCCTACAGGTATGTTTTTGCATCTTGATTGTGCGCATTGGGACCCCGAGTCACCCGTCGATGCATTTCCGCGGCGACAGGCTGGCGAACGCGCGGATTCCGGTCGTGAGCAACCGATGGAAGATCGCCGCCGTTGCATAGACCGAAGTCCAATTTCGGGTGGGAGGAGACGCGAACTATGAGTTTACACAGGCAAGCAGGAACTCGCGTCGGGACGCCGCTGTCGCGGCGCCAATTTCTTCACCGCGGCGCGGTGGCCGGCGCGGCCCTGGCGGCGTTCGGGGGGCTCGGCGTCCGGAGCGCGCGCGCCGCCTCGGGAGGCACTGTCGTCGTCCGCACACCGGGCGGGTCCGTCGAGGACACATACCGCAAGGCGATCTGGGAGCCCTTCACTGCGGCGACCGGCATTCAGGTCGAGAATTACACGGCCAACGCGGCCAAAGTGGAGGCGATGATTCAGTCCGGGCGGATCGGCCTGGACGTGCTCGACATCGCGGAGAGTCTTGCGCTGCTTCTGCAGCATCGCGGATCTCTCGCGCCGCTCCCCGCGTCGACGTTTCGCCTGACCGATGCGCACGATCTGCAGATCATGACGGACCGGTACGCGGGTGAATACACATACTCGGCCGTCATCGGGTACAATACGAACGCCTTTCCGACCAAGCCGCCGAGCAGTTACGCGGACGTGTGGAACGTCGCCGACTTTCACGGTCCGCGGACCCTCGAAGACCTGTCCGTCGACGTCGGCGTGCTCGAAGGCGCGCTGCTCGCCGACGGCGCGCCGACGAGCAAGCTCTACCCGCTCGACGTGGACCGGGCGTTCCGGAAGCTGCGGGAGATCCGCAAGGATGTCGTCAAATTCTGGACCAGCGCGGCCGTGCCCGCCGAGATGCTCACGAACAAGGACGCCGTTATCGGCACGATTCCCGCGAACCGGGCCATCGTGTTGCAGAAGGCCGGCGCCCCCGTCGGCTTCACCTGGAACCAGGCCGCCATCGAGTCCCAGGTTCTGTGCGTCCTCAAGGGCGCGCCGAACCTCGAGAACGCCTACAAGTACATCGACTTTGCGCTGCAGCCGAAGCAGCAGGCCGCGATCGCCCAGATGGCCGGCTTTGGTCCGCTCAACCGCAAAGCCTTCAACTACCTGACGCCGGCGCAGACGAGAGATCTGCCGACGAGCCCGCTGCACCTCAGGGAAGGCTTCTTTATCAACATGCAGTGGTGGTTCGACAACCGGCCCGAGGTTCTGAAGCGCTGGCAGTCCTTCATGCTCGGGGGGTAGTCGACGCTGCCGGCGGTCCGTTCGTCGCGCGCGCGTCCGGCGTCCCGGCCGGCGACAGGCGGCATGCGGGCTAAAGGGGCGCGCATTGTTCTTGCGGGCCTGACCAAGCTCTACGGGGACGCCGCCGCGGTGCGCGACCTCAACCTCGACATCGCCGCCGGGGAATTTCTGACGCTCCTCGGACCGAGCGGTTCGGGAAAGACGACGACACTCATGATGATCGCCGGCTTCGTGTCCCCGGAGCGCGGCGAGATCTTCATCGACGAGACTCCCGTGACCTGGCTGCCGGCGCAGCGGCGGGGGATCGGCATGGTGTTTCAAAACTACGCCCTGTTCCCCCACATGACGGTCGTGGAGAATATCGCGTTCCCGCTGCAGATGCGAGGCGTCTCCCGGTCCGAAATCCGAGCGAGGACGCGCGACATCCTCGAATTGGTGCAACTGCCCGGATATGAAAGCCGTTACCCGCGGCACCTCTCCGGCGGACAGCAGCAGCGCGTCGCGCTGGCGCGCGCGCTCGTGTTCGAGCCGCGCGTCCTGCTCCTGGATGAGCCGTTGAGCGCGCTCGACAAGAAGCTGCGCGATCAGATCCGCATCGAGTTGAAGCACATCCACGAGCGCCTCAAGATTACGTTCATCTACGTGACCCACGACCAGGAGGAAGCGCTCATCATGTCGGATCGCGTCGCCGTGATGAACGGCGGTCGGATCGCGCAACTCGGCGCCCCGCGGGACCTGTATGACGATCCGGCGGATGCGTTTGTCGCGCAGTTCATCGGCGAGACCAATCTGCTGCGGGGTGTCGTCGACGGGATCTCCGGCGGCCTCCTGGTCGTCCGGCATGCCGGCGGCGCCACGTTTCGGGCGGCGCAGGGGACGACGGACGCGCGCGCCGGCCGATCGTTGCTTATGTCAATCCGGCCTGAGCACCTACGTTTGCGCCCGGAGGTGTCGGACGCCGGGTCCGTGGGCGGCGTGGCGGATGTCTCGAGCGCCGGCCTCGACGGCGAGTTCAACGCTTGGCGCGGCCGCGTCGAAGAGGCTCTGTACGTCGGTGACGCCGTGAAGTACAAGATCGCGGCGAACGGCGAAGTGCTGCTCGTGAAGCAGCACGGCGGCGACACGGCTCGCCGTCCGGTTCCGGGCGACACCGTGATCGTCATGTGGGCGCCGGCGCACACCAAGATTCTGGTCGAGCCGGCATGAACGCTCGGCTGCCGTCGTTCGCCGGGGCCGCCGAACGCCGGCCCGTTGGCGACCCGCCCGCCGGCGCCGTTCCGCGGCGCGGGCCCGAACGGCGCTGGCGAACGGCGGCGCTGGTCCTGCCGGCGCTCGGCTTCCTCGCCGTCTTCTTCGTCTACCCGATGGCGGGCATCCTTGTCAGGAGCTTCACCGGATCCCAGGGTTTCACGCTGGGCAATTATGTTTCCGCCATCAGGGATCCGGCCTATCCGAGAATCTTCGGGCTGACGTTCCAAATCGCGTTTACGGTTACCGTGGCCACGCTCGTCCTGGCCTACCCGTTGGCCTACAAGCTCTCGACCGTGTCGGGACCCGTTGCCGCCGTTCTGATGGCGCTGCTCTTGGTGCCGTTCTTCACCGACCTACTCGTTCGCATGTTCTCCTGGATGGTAATCCTCGGCCGCGACGGCCTCGTGAATCTGGTGTTGTCCAATCTCGGCGCCGGTCCGGTGCGGCTGCTCTACGGTCGCGCCGGCGTGCTGATCGGCATGACCTACGCGCTGCTGCCATATATGACGCTGACGCTCTACAGTGTCATGCGCGGGATCGACCGCAGCCTGCTGCAGGCGGCCAACAATCTCGGCGCCAGCGAATGGCAGGCCTTCCGGCGGGTATTTCTGCCGTTGAGCCTGCCCGGCGTGTTCGGCGGCAGCTTGCTCGTCTTTGTGCTTGCGCTGGGCTACTTTGTTACGCCGCGGCTGATGGGCGGTCCGCACGACCAGATGATCGCCATGGTGATCGAGAACCAGGTGGAGATGTCGCTCGACGTCAACTTTGCCTCGAGCTTGGCGGTGCTGCTGCTCGTGCTGGCCATCGGCGGGTTCGTGGTGTACGACCGGATCGTCGGCCTGCGGTCCCTCTTTGAGAGCAAGGTGTGATGGCGGCCTCGGTCGGCGCGCGGCGCGGACGCCGGTCGCCGTTGTCGGGCGCGTTTGCGACGGTTGCGGCTTTCGACATCATCTTTCTGATCGTCCCGATCCTGTTTATCATCCCGTTATCCCTGACCTCGGCCGGCTACCTGGTATTTCCGCCGCCCGGACTGTCGCTGCGCTGGTATCATGAATTTCTCGGCAGACCGGAGTGGATGGCATCCCTGCTCTTCAGCGCGGAGATGAGCGCGGCGGCGACCGTGCTGACCGTCGTGCTGGGTTTGGCCGCGTCGATCGCCTTGGTGAGGGCGCGCTTTCCCGGCAAGACGGCGGTCTATACGATCGTCCTCGCACCGATGATCGTGCCGTCGGTGATCACCGCCATCGCCGTATACCTGTTTCTCGCACGCCTCAACCTGGTGGGCGGTGTTCCCGGCATGGCGCTCGGGCTGACCGTGGTGACGCTTCCGCTGTTTATCATCATCGCCTCGGCGACCCTTCAGGGCGTCGACGAGAGGCTGGAGCAGGCCGCCGTCGGATTGGGCGCGGACCCGGTCGTGGCGTTTCTGCGTGTGACGCTGCCGTTGATTGCGCCCGGGGTGATCTCCGGCGCTTTGTTCGCGTTCCTCACCGCGTTCGACGACCTGCTGATTCCGCTGCTGCTCTCCGGCACGAACACGCTGCCGCTGGCGGTCCGGATCTGGACGAATCTCCTCACGCAACTCGACCCCACCATCGCGGCTGTCAGTGCCTTCTTGACGGTCGTGGCCGTGTTCGTCCTCAGTGCGTCCGCCCTGTTGCGCCGGGCTCCCCGCTAATCACGGCGTGACGCCGCACGTCCGCAGCGCGGCCAGTGCGTAGACGCGGGCGGCGGCGAAGAGATCGGCGAGGGCCACGCGCTCATCCGGCATCGTGTTGAACTTGCCCCCCGGTCCGTAGACCACGCCCAGCATGCCGCCGCGTTCGGCGAGATGCGCGGCGTCGGTGCCGTAGAACTTGTACGGCGGCACGTCGCCGATCGTCGGCTCGGTCCCCCGCACCAGCCGGTGAAGCCGCCTCACCTCTTGCACGAACGGATGCCGGGGGTCCACCTCGAAGGGGCCCATCGCCTGCTTCTGCGTCGTCGCGACCAGCGAGGCGGTCGCCTTGAGCCGCGGATGGTGGGCGCGCAGCCGGTCGAGCATCGCCTGGATGTCCGCCACGGCGCCCGCGGGCGTCTGTCCGGGGGCGTAGCGGCCCGCCACTCTGATCATGCAGTGGTCCGGCAGCGATGGCGTGCGCCACTCCAGGAACTCGTCGCCCATCCCACCGCGAATGACCCCCACGTTGATCCGCTGCAGCCCACGGTAGTCTTCACGCGTAGCACCGGAGAAGCCGAGGCCGTTGAGGGCGCCGATGACGTCGCAGGCCATCTCGATCGCGTTGACGCCCTCCTCCATTTTCGAGAGGTGGCGAGTCTCGCCGTAGACGTGGATCTCGGCGTCGTACGCGCCGGCGTGCAGGGTCAGGAGCGACAGGTCCGTGGGTTCCCCGACGATGAAGTGGTCGGCCCGGACGCCCTGGTCGAGCATGTGCACGGTGCCGACGCCGCCCTGCAACTCGCCGATCACCAGCGCGACGATCAGATCGCCCGCCAGGCGAACCCCCGCGTCCACAAGGGCGTTAGCCGCTTCGATCATGGCGGCGTCCGCCGCCTTCATGTTGGACACGCCGATGCCGAAGATGTGGCCGTCCTCGACGTCCCCCGCCCACGGATCGTGCGTCCAGCCGAGTCCCGCCATGTTGGTGTCGATGTGCCCGTTCAGCATGAACCGGGCGCGGCGGGGCTCCGGTCCGCCGGCCGTACCGCGCAGCGTGGCGATCGTGTTGAGCCGGTCCGCCGCGACTTCCTGGTGTGTCACCGTCAGCCCCAACCGGGTCAGGTAGGCGCCAAGCCAACGGGCGAGCGCCCCCTCGCCGGGAGTGTTACTGTAGCTCTTCTGGCGCACCATGTCCTGCAGCAGCCGCGTGAGGCGGCCGTCGTCCACCGCCCCCAGGACGCGCTGCTCGACGGCGCTCGTATCGCTCATCGTTAGCCTCACCCCTGTCCGGTGCGTTGATACGGCAGCGTTACCAACCGCCGTAGGCGGTCCATCCGCCGTCGACCATGATCGTGCTGCCGGTGACGTACGCGGCGGAGTCCGTCGCGAGGAACAGCGCCGTTTGTGCGACCTCCTCGACACGCCCGAACCGGCCGAGCGGTGTGCGTCGCCGGATGTCGTCCGCAGGGTAGACGCCGGCGGCGACGCGCTCTTCCATGTTCTTCGTCCAAATGTAACCGGGGTCGATGCAGACCACGCGAATGTTGTGGCGTGCCCATTCCAGGGCGAGCACCTTTGTAAGCCCGAGCAGTCCATGCTTCGCCGCGGCATAGGCGGCCCGGCCCGGCAGGGCCACATGGCCCAGGATCGAGCCGACGTTGATGATCACGCCGCTTGCCCTTGGGATCATCGCCGCTGCCGCCGCCTGTGCGCAAAAGAACGGACCGCCTAAGTCGGTGTCGATGATCCGCCGCCACTCCTCGGCCGCCAAGACCGCAGAGTCCTCGATGCTACCTATGCCCGCGCTGTTGACGAGGATGTCAATGTGTCCCCACTTCCGAATAGCGGCGCCAACGATTGCCTCCGCCTCCGAACGATGCTGCACGTCCCCGGGGGCGGGCAGCGCATAGTATCCTTTGGCGACGAGTTCTTCCGCCGTCCGGGCTGCGGTCTCCGGCGAGCGCGAATTCACGGCGATGCGTGCGCCGTGCTGCGCGTAGAGCTCCGCTATCGCCCGTCCGATGCCGGAGCAGCCACCAGTAATGACCGCCACCCGCCCGGAAAGCGCGCCCGCTTCCTGAGCGCCGGTCACCAGATCCCCTCGGCCTTCCAGCGCCGCAGCGTTGCGACGGTCTTCGCGAATCCGTCACCGATCGGGGTGCGGCTCCGCACCCCGATTTCGTGCTCCAGCGGCGTCGTGTCGTATTTCCAAGCGAGCCCCATGGCGCCCGGGGCAGTCCCGAGGCGAGCTTGCGGCAGCATGGACTTCAAGAGGGCGATGGAGTCGCGCATCGAGAGGGCGTCCCCCGTGGTGTTGAAGACCCGCGTCTCGGTCCGCGGAGCTTCGCATGCCCGGACGACGAGTTCGGCCATGTCCTCGACGTACTGCCAGTTCATCATGTCGTCGCCGTACGGCGCTGTGTACGGCTCGCCGAGCAGCGCCTTTTCGAACAGCTCGTAGCCGAACGGCCGGCCGCGCCGTTTGCCAGGGCCGTACCCCTGGCAAAACCGAAGACCGATCGTATCGACGTTGAACTCCCGCCAATAGCGCTCCGCAAACCGCTCGTTGGCCGACTTGCAGATGCCGTAGAGCGTTTCGGGATAGTGGGGTGCGTCGTTCGGGACCACCGTGTCCGGGCCGCCGAAGTGGCGCGGATTACCGAACACGCTCGGCGCGCTGGCCCATACCACACGGCGGGCGCCCAGGAGGCGCGCTCCATCCAGCGCGTTGATATGGCCCTGAACCATCTGTTGGAGGCTCGTCGTAGCGTCGCGCTCGGTCTCCGGCGGCAGCGGCGACGCGAGGTGGACGATGACGTCGACGGTGCCGTGCTTCGCCGCGCCCAGCAGTTCCGCCAGTGAGCGAACGTCGCCTCGTACGACCGCGACCCGCCGATCGGCCTCCGGCGCGATGAGGCTCAGCGTCCGAAGATCCGGTGCGAGGTCGAACGCCACGACGGAGTGTCCCGTCCGAACCAGATCGCGCACGACATAGCAGCCCAGGAAACCCGTTCCGCCCGTTACGAGGTACACATCATGCCTCCGCGCCGGCGCCGAGCCTTCCGGTCACGCTCCTCGCTTCGCGCGGCGCCGCGGGCACGCCTTTAGGGACGCGGGACCGGCGCGTTGGCCGCGTGGCGCGGATGCTCTCCACGGAGCACCCGCCGGATGTCTTCGCCTAGGATGCGCGCGATACGTGCGAGCGCCTCGTGCGTTGCGCCCGCGATGTGCGGGGTGGCAAAGATGAGGGGATGGCGGGGCAACGGGTGCCCGGGAGGCAGCGGCTCCTGCGCGAAGACGTCGAGGCATGCTGCGGCGAGCCGGTGCTCGTCAAGTGCCGCAACGAGCGCCGCTTCGTCGATGATCTCGCCCCGTGCGACGTTCACGATGACGGCGGCGGGCCGCATGCGCCCGAGGATCTCCTTCGAGACGAGTCCTATGGTCTCGGGGCGAAACGGCACCGCGATCACCAGATAGTCTACCGCGCCCGCCAGGTCGGGGAGCGGCAGCGAGGGGTAGGGACAATCCCGCAGGCTACCGTGTGCCGCCACCAGTACCTCCATGCCGAATGCGCTGGCGAGCCCTGCGACGCGGGACCCGATCGCGCCGAAGCCGACGATGCCCATGCGCCTGCCGGACAGCTCGTAGCCTTCGGCCCGCGCTACCTGCCACGTCGCCGACTTGAGCGTCGCGGCTGCCTGATCGAGTCTGCGCCGGGCCAGGAGCGACACCGACATCACGTATTCCGCCACCGAAACCGCGTTGCCGCCCGGGGCCACGGTCACGTAGACGCCTTGTTCGGTCGCGGCCGGCACGGCGACCGCGCCCGTGCCGACGCCGTGCACCGCCACGATCTTGAGGTTCGGCGCCGATTCGATGACCTCACGGGGCACCTGGCCGACGCGGAACACGACCGCATCAGCATGGGCCGTCGCCGCGCACAATTCGGCGAGTACCTCGGGCGCCAGCTGTCCGGAGCGCAGCGCGTGTTCAGGCGCGAGCGTGAGCCGAACCGGCTCTCCCACCGCCGTCCGGAGCGTCTCTTCGGCCACCATCGACGACGGCGTAGCAAACAACACAATCTCGTACATTCACCAGCCTCCGCGGAGTGAACTGCCGGAAGATTTTCGGCCGTGTGCTCGATTTCTTCGTACACGTCGAGGCAACGGCGTTCAGGGAGGGTACGGCAGGCCGCTTCAGCGTCGGAAGTCCGCCCGTGGATGGAGGCCGATCCGCACGGCTTCGCCGAGCTGGCTGATCGCAAACACCGTCAGAAAGATCGCCGTCATCGGGGCCAGTGCCAGCCACGGCGCATCGGAGAGATACTGAAAGCTCTCGCGAAGCATGCGGCCCCAACTCGGATTTGGCGGCTGGACGCCCAAACCGAGGAAACTGAGCGTGGCCTCCGCCAGGATTATTCCGGAGAGCCCGACGACAGACCGAACGATCAGTACATCAACCGTTTGTGGCAGCACGTGGCAGCGTAGGATACGGCCTGTGGTCGCGCCGATACCTCTGGCGGCGACGATAAATTCGTCCTCACGGATCGAGAGAACGCGGCTGCGAACTAGCCGCGCGTAGCCCGGGACCACCGCCAGCGCGAGCGCGACGGCGATGCTCCCCGGACGATCAGGGCCGAGGGCGGCGACCACCGCAAGCGCCAACACGATGCTGGGAAACACGTACAATACGTCAACGAGACGCATTACGATCTCGTCGATCGACGAACCGCCCCAGTAGCCCGCCACAAGTCCCAGCGTTGTCCCGACGGCAAGGGCCAGTACCATCGCAGTACCCGCGACCCACAGAGTGGTGCGAGCTCCGTAGGTAATTTGGCTGAAAATATCCCGTCCCAGGGCGTCGGTACCGGCCAGGTGAGCACCGCTCGGCGGGAGCAACGTTTCCGACGCCCGAATCGCGAGCGGATCGAAGGGTGCGAGTAGCCGCGGCACCACCGCGGCTGCGACCAACCAGCACGCCACGGCCGCGGCGGATAACCCCCCGGGTGTCAGGATGAGGCTTCGCACTCGGCCGAGCCAACGGCGCTTCATCGGTTTACCCATAACGAATCCGAGGGTCGACCAGCCCGTAGAGCACGTCGACAATCAGACTGCTTATACACACGACAAAGGTCAGCATGACGATGACGCCTTGGATCACGGGGTAATCCCGGCCGAGGACCGCCGTGCTGAACAGGCGACCGATGCCCGGATTGCCAAACACCGTTTCTACAGCGACGACGCCGCCGAACATCGCCGCGATGTTCTGCCCGACGATCGTCAGGGTCGGCAGAATTGCGTTCCGGAGCACGTGCCTGTATGATACGGCACGCTCGGCCAACCCCTTGGCCCGCGCGACGCGCACGAAATCGGCGTCCAGCGTTTCAAGAAAAGCCGAACGGACGTAACGGGCCCATGCCGCCGCGTACCACGTCGCCAGGCTCATGACCGGCAGAACCATGCCCGCCAGATTATGTCCCAGCCCGTAACGCAGCGGGACATATCCGCTGCTCGGCAGCCAGTGCAGCATTACGCTGAACAGATAGATGAGCAGGATTCCCAGGCAGAAGTCCGGGAGACACAGGGCCGCGATCGTAGAGGCCGAGGCGAGTCGGCCGAACCCGCGAGGCACGAGGGCCATGTAAACGCCCGCGGGAATCGCGACGGCGACCGCGACACCGGCGCCGAGGCCCGCGAGTTCAAGCGTGGCGGGCAGCCGGCTCAAGATAACCGCGCGCACATTGAGCGGGTACTGAAATGAACGCCCGAAGTCACCGCGCGCGACGTGACGCAGCCAGTCCACGTACTGAACGATGAGCGGCCGGTCCAGGTGGAGATCCTTTCGCAGCGCGTCCGCCTGCGCGGCCGATCCTTCGCGGCCCATGATGTAGAGCGCGGGATCGCCCCCGACCGCCAGTTGCATCAAAGCGAAGATCGCGGCGCTTGCCAAGAGCAACGTAGGGACGATAATCAGCGCTCGGGTGACGACGTACCGGCGCATCTACGGCTGCAGCCAGACCCTCGCCACGCGGGGCACCATGTCAAACCCCCACTGGTAGCCCTGAACGTTTTCTTTCATGAGCGCGTAGCCCGGTGACGCGTAGTAGATTACGTAGGGCGCATCGTCCATAACCAGACGCTCGATCTGCCTGTAGAGCGCTGCGCGTTTCGACATGTCATTGATCGATGACGCTTCATCCAAAAGCGCGTCGACCTGCGGATTGTGGTAGTGCGTTGTATTTGAGTTGCCTTTCGTTGAATGGAACAAGATGTTCGCGAGACCGTGCGGATCCACCCGCGGCGTCCATCGGGTCGGCCCGGAGAAGGGGATCAGACCCTGCTCCTGCTGCGGGTAGAAATCAGTTTCGGATGCCAACTGAATTCTAACCTTCAGCCCGATCGCCTGGAGTTGCGCCTGGATAAGCTCGCCCACCTGGGCGTCGGAGGCCTGCATTGATAACGTCAGCTGTGCGGGACTCCCGAGATACCCGGATTCGCGAAGCTTTGCGGCGGCCAGCGCCGGATTATATGTAATCCCTCGATAGGCCGGATCGGCCCACCATCCTTCGAGCGAATACTTGGCGGCGGGGATCCCGAGGCCGCGATAGATGGTCTTGAGAATTTGGTCGCGGTTGATGGCGTAAGCGATCGCTTGGCGCAGGCTGCGATTATCGTACGGCGGCCGATCGACCCGCATCTGCAGCGACTCCCACTGGTAGCTCCGGCTCGGCATCGCCTTCAAACCACGCTGTCCCTGAACGGTGAGAACCTCGGGGCCGCCGGTTATGAGGTCGCCCGAGCCGGTGCTCGCGATGAGATCGAGTTCGCCGCTGCGCAGGCGCGCGACGGACGCGGCCCGTTCCGGAATGTCAAAGAAGGTGATACCGTCCGACTTGATGGCACCGCGGTTCCAGTAGGCGTTGTTGCGCTCCACGGCCACGCGGCTGCCTGGAATCCATTCAACGAACTTGAAAGGACCCGTGCCCGTCGGGTGGAGAGCGAAGTCCCTTCCGTACTTCTTCACCGCCGCGGGCGACACCATCTGCCCGGGGCGCTCCGTGAGATCGGAGAAGAGCGCCGGGTAAGGCCGCGTCAGGTAGATCCGAACGGTCGCGGCGTCGACGACCTGGACGCCCTGGATGATGCCCTCGAATTTCTGACGATGGTCGGATCCAGTGGCGGGATCGAGTACGCGTTCGATGTTCCACCTGACTACGGAGGCGTCAAAGGGCGTGCCGTCTTGGAACGTGACGCCGCGTCGCAGATGAAAAGTAATGACCTTGCCGGTGGAGCCGATGTCCCATGATGTCGCAAGCACCGGAACAAGCCGTCCGTCTTTGTCAGAATCGATCAGGGGCTCGTAGATGGTCGCGATCACGATCCGGTCGTCGAACCGGGCACGGATGTGCGGGTCCAGACTGCGGCCTTGGCCGCCGCGCGCGACCCGTAACACACCGCCCTGCGCATCGACCGCCGTGGCGCCTGCTGGGCCGCAAATGACGGCGGCGACGATGAGCGCACACACAAGGCGAAGACGTTCCCCCCAACTGCAGCCACCCGCCATTGAAACACCTCCGAACACGCCCGTAACATTTGTCCTGGACCGTCTATGTTGATTGGTGGTACGACATCCCGCCGCCTCGCCTCCTGCGGGCACCGCGCAGGAAAATCACCTGCCGTCGCGGATGTCTGTAGAACATATGGCGACGTCTATAACAAATGTTACGGCGCGCCATGAAGACGGCGACACCGCGCTACTGGCGCGCATCGCCTGGTACTATCATCGCGACGGGAAGACGCAGGAGGCGATAGGCCGGCTGCTTGGGATGAGCCGCCAGCGCGTGATGCGGGCGCTGCGGCGCGCGCAGCAGCGTGCCGTGCTCGAGATCCGGATCAACCATGCATCGACGCCGCTGCTCGAACTCGGCAGCGGCCTGAAGCGGCGGTTCGGGCTTGCCGACGCGGTCGTCGTGCGAGCGCCGGCTGAAGCGGCGGCCGCCGAGGTGGGCTCAGCGGCGGCCGACTACCTGGCGCACGTCCTGCGCGCCGGGGACGTGTTGGGGACGTCTTGGGGATCCACGCTGCACGCCGTGGCGCAATATCTGCCGCGGCGGCCGATCCGAGGACTGACCGTTGTTGTGCTCAACGGAGCGCTGGCCAAGGGTCCGGTGGATATGAATGCCTTCGATCTGGCCGGCACAACCGCCGAGCGGTTGGGCGGCCGGGCACTGTTTCTCCTGGTGCCGACGATCGTCGACTCTCCGGCGCTCTGCCGCGCGATCGCGTCCGACCGTACCATCAGCGAGGTGCTCAAAGCGGGCCGCCGGGCAACCAAGGCGATTTTCGGCATCGGCGCCGCGTCGGATCGCGCGGCGATGGTTCGGGTGGGGATGCTGCGGCCGGCGTTGATGGCGCGTCTGCGGGCGCGCGGAGCGGTCGGGGATATCCTGGGGCGGTTCATCGACGTTGAGGGACGGCCGTTGAAAGAAGACCCGTACCCCCGGACCGTGGGGCTCGATCTCGACGAGTTGCGGCGGATACCGATGAAGATCTGTGTGGTTCACGGTGCCGCCAAAGTACCGGCTCTGCTCGGCGCGTTGCGCGGAGGCTACATCGACGCGCTCATTACCGACGAAGGAACCGCACGCGTTGCGCTGGATCGTGACGCACGGGCCGCGGCGGTGTCGCCGGGCGCACGCGCAAGTAACGCGGCAACCGCCGGGGACATGCGCGGTCCGTGACTAAGCCGTTGGAGACCGCGTCGGCCGCATTGGCTCGGATCAGCGCCGCGCCGGTGCCTGACGACGCTGCCGCCGCGGCGGCCGACCGGGTGGCCGATTGTCTCGCCCTGTGTCTTGCCGCCCGGAACCGGGCCGAGGTGGCCGCGGTTCGGGGGCATGTGGAGGAAATGAGCGGTACTCGAACGTCGGCCGCCGTCGGCGGATTCCGGGTTCCTGCCGTCTTCGCCGCATTCGTGAACGGGACCGCGGCCCATGCGCTCGGGCTGGATGATTTTCACGCTCCGACCGACATGCATCCGATGGCCGTGGTCGTGCCGGCGGCGCTTGCGGCCGCCGAGGCGGTGGCTGCCTCGGGGCCGGAATTGCTGCGCGCCGTGCTGGTCGGGTACGAAATCGCCTGCCGTTTGGGACGCACCTCCGTGGTGGGAACGATGTACCGCCGCGGGTTTCATCCGACGTCGGTGTTCGGCACCGTGGCCGCCGCGGCGGCGGCGGCCACGGTGCTGGGCCTCACCGCTCCGCAGCAGGCCCACGCGATGGCGATCGCAGCCACGCGCGCGGCCGGTCTCGTGCACTTCGGACCCGCCGCGACGACTAAACCGCTCCAGGCCGGCTGGGCCGCGTCGGCGGGCGTCGGCGCGGCCTTGTTGGCCCGGCGCGATCTCCAGGGCCCGGCCGATATGTTGGAAGCGCCGGGTGGTCTGCTGTGGGCGGTTGCGGGTGAGGCCGCTTATGACACGGCCCCGCTCTTCGCGCCGCTGAGCCGCTGGACGGTTCACGACGTAGCCTACAAGCCGTATGCACACAGCACCGATTTCCATTCAGCGGTGGACACCGCGATCGACCTCGTCCGGGAACACCGGATCGCTCCCCAAGACATCGAACACATCGATGTTACCCTTCCTCCGGCCATGGCGGCGGTTTTGGCCGCGTCCTTCGACCGCCAGCGCCGGCCCGCTGGCACCCGGGAGGCGCAGCGGAGTCTGCCATTCTCGTTGGGCGCCGCTCTGTTGAAGGCACCTGACGTTCCTTCTTCCGACACGTTCTACGAGGCGTTCGCCCCCGATCGGCTGGCCGACCCTGGTGTGTTGCGTCTGGCCGCGCTGGTCGGCATCGGCCCCGAGGCGGCCGCAGGCGGCTCTCCCGCGTCCCGGTCTTCCGCGTCTGTGTCGATCGTAACGCGCGATGGGCGCACAGTTGTTGGACGAAGGCGCGCGCATCGCGGCAGCCCGGAAAGCCCGTTCACACGCACGGAGTTTGTCATGCGCAACGTCGGGCTGGCGACACCGCGGTCGGACATCGTCGCGTTGAGCGGGCGGCTTCCGTCGATGACGAACGTCACAGAGCTGGCCGACGTGCTGCTAGAGCCGATGCAGTGGGCGGGGGAGAGACCGAATGGCGGACGGTGACGGAATTCGAGAACAGTGGGCGCGCGCGCGGTGCCTCATGGAACCGCGCGGCATCGACGCGCTGCTGGTGACGGAAAAGTACAACTACTGGCTGTTCACCGGTCATCGGAGCGAGCAGTTCGACGGCCGGCAGCGTCCCATGATCATGATCCTGCCGCTGCGGGCGGAGCCCTGCATGATCGTATACGGCCGCGATGAACCTCAGGTCCGCGCGACCGCACCGGTGACCAACATCAGAACCTACATCGACGTGCCGTTTCCGCTTGAACTGATTCCGCAAGCGTTGCGCGAGCTTGGCCTCAGCCGCGCGAATCTCGGATGTGAGATCGGTGAGTTTCAGCGGCTCGGCATCTCGTACAATGATTTCCTGGCCGTCCAGCGGGCGCTGCCGTCGATGACCATCGTAGACGCGAGCGCCGTTTTCAACCACATTCGCATGGTGAAGGCGGCCTGGGAGGTGGACCGGATGCGTGCCGCGTGCCGCATGGCTACGGAAGCTTGGGCCAGGACGTTGGCGCGGCTCGAGCCCGGTATGGATGTTGCCCGGGCGCAACGGATCTTTGAGGGCGAGATGCTCGACACCGGCGGTCAACTCGGGCACATGGAGTTCGGACTCGAGGGCCATGCGTTCCGTCACACTTACCGCCGTGGCGACTGGCTGTGGTGTGACTTCGGCCTGACCTACGAAGGCTACCGGTCGGATCTCGCGCGGATGGCCGTGTTCGGGCCGCCGAGCGATCAGCAAAAGCGCGAGTTCGCGATGATCTGGGAACTTACCCACAACCTGATCAAACGGATCGGGCCGGGTGTCCGTTGCTGCGACCTGGCTCGCCAGACGAGCGAGGACATGGTGCGCCTTGGTCTGCCGCCGCTTGACGCGAATAAGCGGGTGGGCCACGGGTTTGGGGTTGCTTCCGATCCGCCTTCGATCAGCCTGGTGGACGAGACAGTGCTGGAGCCGGGGATGATTCTGACGCCCGAGCCGAGGTTTATGAGCGCCTCGGGCCAGCGAATCCACATCGAGGAAGATGTGGTAGTGACCGAGTCGGGCGGCGAGCTGTTATCGCGCGGCGCGGAAGTGCTCAGCATCATCGGAGCGGGCCGGTGACCGCGGCCGTTTCCAGTCCACTCTATGTCCCGCTCGCGCACACGCGCCGGCTGTTGTCTGTGCGCGACGCGCTTCACGTGACGGAAGAGGTCTTCGCCATGCACGCGCGCGGCGAGATCACCATGTGCGAGCCGCCGCGCTTCACGATCCACGGTCGCACGCAGCCGATATACTCGCACGTGAAGGGTTGTGTGCTCGAGTCGATTCCCATCCTCGGTGTTCGTATTGTCGCCTACGTCGTCAATCCCGACGGCTCGGGGACAAGTGCCCCGCAGTCGACCCGCTTGGTCCTGCTGACCGATCCGCGGACGGGCGTCCTGCTCGCGATGGTGGACGAACATTGGAATTACTCCATCCGCACGACGGCCGCCGCCGTAGTCGGCGCCAAACATCTGGCCCGTCCCAATACTCGGGTGGTCGCGATCGTCGGCGCCGGCAATCTCGCCCGCACGGGCCTGCTCGCGCTTCGCGAGACCTTTCCGCTCACCGTGGTGCGGGTCTCATCCCGTCGCCCCGAGTCGGCCGTGCGCTTCGCGGCGGAGATGAGCGGCGAGATCGGGCTGGTCGTCGAACGGTGCGATACGGTTCGGGAGGCGTGCGAAGGCGCCGATCTTATCTTTGTGGCGACGACGGCCGGCACGCCGCTCGTGATGCGTGACTGGGTGGCGCCGGGCGCCTGTGTAGTGACCGTGGGGAACGACGAGATCGACCACCGACTGTACGGCAGCGCCGACAAGGTTGTGGCCGATGAGGTGGACGATGTCGCGGCCTTGTTACGTCCGGTCGTGCAGGCCGGATTGATGCCTGAGGGCGGCATCTACGGCGCGATTTGGGAAGTCGTCGCAGGGTGCAAACCTGGTCGCGAACGGCCAGAGGAGCGCATCGTCATCAAGACGGTTGGTTTGGTATCCCAAGACGTTGCCGTCGCGCATCACGTGTACCGCAAGGCGGTGGGTGCGGGCCTGGGGTTTCCGTTGGCCATCTAGAGTTTATTGTGCGAAGGAGCGACGGGGGGAGGCCTCATGCGTCTGATTCGCAACGAATTGCGTTTGCCCGTGGCGGTTCTGACCACGCTGCTCGCGTTGTACGTGCTCCCGTGGAGCAATCCGGCTTCGGGCGCCGAGAGCATTTCGACCAATGGGATCTTGATCCACGTCGACCGCTCCGATCCCGAAAGCCTTGATCCGACCGTTGGGACGGGCACCGCCAGCCAGGAACAGGGCTTGTTGATGTTCGATACGCTGCTCGCGAAAGACAATCAGTTACGGCTGGTGCCGCTCCTCGCTTCGTCATGGCGTGTCGGCGCGGACGGCAAGACCTACACATTTACTCTTCGCAAGGATATCGAGTTCCACAGCGGCCGCCACATGACATCGGCGGACGTGAAGTATTCGCTGGAGCGTCTTAAGGACAAGCAATCCGGCTCGCCGTTTGGCTACCTGGTTACCATCGTCGACCGTGTCGAGACACCGGATCCGGCGACGGTCGTCGTGCACTTGACTCGACCGGACCGAATGTTCCTCGACGTCATGTCGAATCCGGCGACATCGGTGCTCAACCGCGAGTCCGTCGACCGGGCGGGCAAAGAATTCGGCCGAACGGTTGTGGACGGCACCGGGCCGTTCAGGTTCGTTTCGCGCTCCTTCAACGAGCAGATCATTTATGAGCGGTTTGACAACTACAAGTGGGGCCCGGCAGGATACCAGAACCGCGGTCCCGCGCGTATTCGGCGGTTGGTGTGGCGTGTGGTCCCCGAACTCACCACCGCCGAACTGATGCTCGAGAACGGCGACGTCGATCTGTTCACCCACAGCACCGATCCGAGCCTGCTCGCGCGGGCGCCGGGCCTGCGGGGACGGGTTGATGTAACGCGGCGGCCGGTCACCGACACCCGGGGTTTGATCTTGAATACGGCGTTCCCCCATCTCAGAGACCTCGCGGTGCGGGAGGCGGTCGCCCGGGCCGTGGACCGGAAGCGCATCGCCGCGTCGATCCTTTTCCCGACCGGGACGCCGGCGGTCGATATCTTGCATCCGTTGGCGTACGGCTATTGGAAGGGGATCGAGCGTGTCGCTCCCGGTTACGATCCGGCGAAGGCGAGGCAACTCCTCGATACGGCAGGCTGGAAGGTCAACGCCGAAGGCTTTCGTGAGAAGGGCGGCGTGGTGCTCAAGGGTCTCAAGCTCATGGGCCTGCCGAGATATCAGGATATCGCCGTCGTGATCAAGGAAAGCCTGGCCTCGATCGGCATCGGCGCCGACATCGAACTGCTGGAGCGCGGACGGCTCTATCCCTTGCGCCGCGCGGGCGGGGTCGAAATGGAAATCTACAATTTCGAAGGCACGGCGGACGAATTCGATCAATACTTGCTCTCCACGAACGTCCCGGGGACTAATCCGTTCGGGTGGAAGGACGCACAGACCGATCGGTGGATCCAGACGTTCCATTCGGCCCCGGATGAGCGGGCTGCGCTCGACGCGGCGGCGCAGCTGCAGAAGATGGTCGTGGCCGACCAAGCCCTGGTTGTGCCGATTTATTGGATCACTGAGCTCAATCTCGTAAACAGCCGCACGCTTCGAGATTTTACCGGCGCCGTCTGGCTCAACACCGCCCTCGGGAAACTGCTCGACGTGTGGAGCATCCGGACGCAGTGACGGCCGCGGTGTGATGCGGAGCTACGCACTCCGCCGAACGCTGATCAGCGTCCCCGTTATACTCGGGGCGATGACGGCCGCGTTTTTTCTTCTGCATCTCATTCCGGGAGATCCGGCGCTCTTCATCGCCGGTGAGCATGCTCCCCGGCGCATCGTCGATCAGATCCGCGAGAACCTCGGCTTGAATCTGCCGCTTCCCATCCAGTATTGGCGGTTCTTGAGCGGCGTGCTCTTCCACGCCGATTTCGGCACATCCATCGTCACCGGAACTCCGGTGTTTGGACAGCTCGCCCGCGCGCTGCCCAACACGGTCATCCTCGCGGTTGCCGCGGTCGCCTGGTCCACAGCTTTGGGCGTCGCGCTCGGCACGGTGGCCGCCGCGGCAAGAGGCACCTACGTCGATCGCGCCGTGATGAGTGCGGCCGTGCTGGGTGTCTCGTTTCCCGGGTTTTCGATCGCGCTGCTGGTGCTGTTCGTGCTGGCGTTCAAAGCGGGATGGTTCCCGCTCGGTGGGCGCGGTCCGAATTTCACGTCGTGGCAGGGCCTTCGGTACTTAGTGCTGCCCGCGCTCGCGCTCGGCTTCGAGATGCTGGCGCCGGTCGCGCGAATGACACGGACATCTCTGTTGGAAACACTCGGCACCGACTACGTCCGCACCGCTCGCGCCAAGGGACTGCCGCGCCTTACGGTCGTCATCAAGCACGCTCTGCGTCCCGGGCTGCTGCCGGTATTGACGCTCTTCGGGGTGGTCTTCGCGCAGCTTCTGTCCGGTGCCGTCGTCGTCGAAACGATCTTTGCCTGGCCGGGCCTGGGACGCCTCGTCGTCGCCGCAATTCTTGTCAAGGACATGCCGCTGATTCAGGGCGTGCTCATGGTCAAAGCCGCCTTCGCCGTCGGCATGAATCTCCTCGTGGACCTCGGGTACGCCGTCGTCGATCCCCGCGTGCGCTACTCGTGAGCGCCGGCACGCCGCGCGGTTACTGGAGGGATGTGGCGTCGCGCCTGTGGCGCGAACGAGCCGCCCGGATCGCGGCGGCTGTGCTCGCGGTGTACGTGCTTGCGGCCGTGGCAGCACCGCTGATCGCGCCGTTCAATCCCCTGACGACGTCGCTGCTAGACCGCCTGCAGCCACCGTCGCGGGCCCATTGGCTTGGACAGGACGAAGTCGGCCGGGACATTCTGAGCCGGATTATTTTCGGCGCTCGGGTCTCGCTCGCCATCGGCCTTTTGTCGGTCGTGTTCGGGCTCGCGGCTGGCGGAGCGATGGGCGTTCTGTCCGGCGTTTCGCGCCGCGCGGACGCGATTTTGATGCGCCTGGTGGACATTATCATGGCGTTCCCGTTCATGCTGCGGGCGATCGCCGTCGTGGCGATTCTTGGTCCCGGGTTTGCCAACCTGTTCATCGCGATCGGCCTCGGGCGCATCCCGCCGTTTGCGAGGCTGGTCCGAGCCCACATCCTCACGTTCAAAGAGGAGACGTTCGTCGAAGCGGCCCGCGCCGTCGGCGCGACCGACGTACGTGTCGTTATCCGCCACATCCTACCGCAGACGACTGCGCCGATCGTGACCTACGCCACACTCGAAATGGGGACCGCGATCCTCGCGGCCGCGGCGCTGAGTTTCCTCGGCCTCGGCGTCAATGCGCCGACACCGGAGTGGGGGGCGATCGCCAGCTCCGGCCGGCAGTATCTGCGCGCCGCGCCGCAGCTGGTGGTATTTCCATCGCTGGCGATCTTCTTTGCGGTATGGTCGTTCAACCTGCTCGGCGACGCACTGCGCGACGCGATGGATCCGAAACTGCGCAACCGATGAGGCGTCTCGGCGGCGCGCAGGGGGTGAGGCCAGGCGGCAGACCGTGATGGCGCTCCAGACGCAGTCCCGAGAGGGTGATCAATGGCGGTAAACACGAACGACGAGATTCTCAGTGAGATCAAAGAGTCGGGGCACGAGTATTCCGTCATTCATCGGGTCGCCAACGGCCTCCCGATCTATCTGGTGAAGTACGGCGGCGCGAAGTCGCCGCCCATCGTCATCACGGCGGGCAGCCACGCTTCGGAGCCCGCCGGCGTTGTATCGGCGCTGCGGCTGCTGCGCGAGCTGAAGACCGACCACACGGTCTATCTTGTGCCAAACCGCGACCCGATGGGCCTCGAGGGTTATCACCGGTATCTTGCCTTCGCCCTCGGAGGTGCCGCGCCGGACTTCTCTACAAACACCGAACTGGCGGCGATCCTCAGGCGCCGCGGCAAGGTCGTCGTCGATGAAGACGGCCTGACTCTGGCCCTCATCGGCGACTTCGGGTTTGCGGCGATGGAATTTACGCCGACGGTGTTCGGCCCGAGCAAAGTCTGGCTCAAGATCAAGGCGCTGCTCGCGGAGCGTCCGGAGCTCCGCGAACAACTCGCCGGAAAGCGCGTCGTCGTTCCGACCAACCAGCCACAAAGCGAAGGCTGCGGCGTTTTTGAACGCGCCTATACGTGCCCGATCACCGCGGAGGGTGAGTTGAAAAACTTGAACCGGCTGTTCGGCGTGCCGTCGGCGCCCGCGGACATCAAAGTCGTGCAGGCCGTGATCGACCGCGTGCGGCCCGGTCTGAGTCTGGACCTGCACGAGGGATTTGGGGCCGGTTTCTACATGATTATCCCGCCGATTGCCGGCAATAAGCCCGCCGAGCGAATCGCGAATGGCATCATCGCTGAAATGAAGCGGCACAACGTCGGCCTGCTCAACCTGAAGCAACTGGCGCCGCACTTCCCGGACGGCGGCGTGAACATGTACGACCTCGGCGATGGCATCCTCGTAGAAGAGGTCGTCAAATCCGACATGCAGGAGACCCAACTTGCCTATACCACGGCGCGATATGGCCCGGGATTCGGCCTCGAGGTGGGGCGCAGCGCCCCGTTGCAGCAGCGGGCTCAGTACCATGTCTGGGCGGCCCTTGCCGCGGTTTCGGTCTTCGAGACACTTCAGCATTGACCCGGAACGGGTTTCGGCAAAGCGACTGAGCTGTTAAAGGAGGGGTGGGCATGCGCCAGGCACCAGCGCGGCTGATCGCGGCGGCGGTCCTCATGGTCCCGCTTGCCTTGGGTATCGCGGCCGGCCAATCGATCAAGCGCGGCGGCACGCTGAACGCGATCGTGAAAGAGGACATGCTGAACTTGAATCCCGTTGTAGACGGTGGCTTCGAAGGCGAGATGGTCGACGATCAGATCTCCGACAGCCTCGTCAACGTCGGGCCGCACGGCGAGGCGGTCCCGGCCCTCGCGACGTCCTGGACCGTCGCACCGGACAACGTGACGTATACCTTCCACCTCCGGCACGGCGTTATGTTCCAGGATGGTACGCCGTTCGACGCGGACGCGGTCAAGTTCAACTGGGACCGGATGTTGGACCCCAAGGTCGGCTATGCGGCCCGCCAGTACCAAACGCTGATCAAAAGCGTGCGCGTCGTCGACAAGTACACCGTCGAAGTTGTGACGCCTAAACCCAACGCCGACTTCATTGCCTCGCTGCTGACGGACGACGAGATCCGCTTCCATTCTCCCGCGGCGATCCAGAAGTGGGGCAAGGACTATGGATCCAAGGCGGCAGTCGGCACGGGACCGTTCATGTTCCAGGAGTGGGTCCCCGATCAGCGGATCGTGATCGTCAGAAACCCGCACTATTGGAAACCCGGATTGCCCTACGTGGACCGGATCGTTTTCCGGCCTACGCCTGAAGAATCTCTCCGCATGATCGCGCTGCGGGCGCGACGGGCCGACGTCGTGTTTGAGCCCGATCTCGCCGACGCGAAGCGGCTGGCGAAGGATCCGCGCTTCACGGTCGTGTCGGCCCCGGGCAGTACGCTCAACTTCATGTACTTCAACACCTGCAAAGCGCCGTTCAGCGACCTGCGCGTCCGCCAAGCGATCTCATACGCGGTCGACAGGAAAGCGATCGCGCAGACAGTGTTCCTCGGGTACGCGGAGCCGGCCTCGGGGATCTTCCCCTCGTGGCATCCGGCTTACGAGAAACAGTGGGAAACGACCTCGTACTCGTACGATCCCGCCAAGGCCAAGGATCTGCTCGCGCAGGCCGGATTCAACGACGGTCATCCGCTGACGTTTTCCCTTCACACGACGAACGTGTCCGAGTATGTCGACGAGGTGCAATTGGTCCAGAATCAGCTGGCGCAAATCGGCGTCAAGGTCGTGCCCAACGTCGTGGAGAAGGCGGCGCTCGCCGGCCTCTGGAATCCTCCGGCCGGACAAACGCCTACTTTCGATGTGGGATTGTATCGTCTCAAGTTCGGCAAGCTGACCAAGCAGTATACGTGGAATTCCTATTCGGCCGACGCGCCGTTCGAGCTCACCTGGTACAACCGTGCGTGCGGGTACAAGAACGCGGCGATGCCCCCGCTGCTCGACAGGGCGCTCAGCACGCTCGATCGGCAGCAGGCGATCGTCATCGATCGTCAGATCAATACGATCGCCATGCACGATGCTCCTCGGGTGCTGCTGAGTTGGGGCAAGAACGTCGACGTCGTCCAGTCGTACGTTCGTGGAATGGGAATGGACGTCCAGAACTGGTTTCCGCTTGAGACCGTCTGGCTCGACAAGTAGCGTCCGGGTAGGCGGCATCGGGCGGACCCGCGTCCCAGCCGCGGCTCCGCCCGCGGCGTGTTGATGCAACGGTACCTCGTCCGCAGATTAATCCTGATCGTGCCGGTGGTGCTCGGCGTCACCGTGTTCGTGTTCTGTCTCATACACCTCGCGCCCGGCGACCCGGTCGTGTTGATGCTCGGGAAGTTTTATGACCCGAGCTACGCCGCGGACCAGCGGCACGCGTTGGGGCTCGATCGCCCCCTGAGCGTGCAGTACGTGCTGTGGCTGAGTAACATTGCTCGCGGCGACCTCGGGCGGAGCATCACGCAGAGCAACGGCGTCGCTGCGTTGCTCGGGGAGCGCCTGCCGACAACGATGCTGCTGGCCGTGGGCGCGATGGGGGTGGCGCTGGCAATCGCCATCCCGTTGGGGGTTACGGCGGCGGTCCGCGCCGGTGCGCTCGCCGATCATGTGAGCCGTTTGGCGGCCATGGTCGGCGTCTCCATGCCGATCTTCTGGCTCGGACTGCTCTTGATCATCGTGTTCTCCCTGCAACTCGGCTGGTTGCCGCCCGGCGGCTCGGTCGACGAGTTCGGGTGGCAGGCACTCATTCTACCGTGTGTCGCGCTCGGGACTTCATTTGCGGCACTCGCGATGCGCATTACACGGTCGAGCATGCTCGAGGCATTGCGCGAAGATTACATCCGGACGGCGCGCGCCAAGGGTGTGGCAGCTAGCCGAGTCGTGTATTTTCACGCTCTACGCAATGCGCTTGTCCCAATCATCACGGTCATCGGGCTGCAGTTCGGTACGGTCCTCAGCGGAACCGTGTTGACGGAGACAGTCTTCAATATCCCCGGCATGGGCCGGTTGTTGGTCGAAGCTATCAGCGGACGGGACTATCCTCTGCTGCAGGGGACGATTCTAGTCACATCCCTGCTCTACGTACTGGTCAACCTCGCCGTGGATCTCCTTTATGCCGCGTGCGATCCGAGAATCCGATATGGGTAGACGCCGATGACCGGCGCGCCGTCGCGCCGGTGGCGGTCGTTGGTACGCAATCCGAGCTCCGTCGCCGGCGGCTTCCTGATTGTGGGGCTCGTGGTCCTCGCCGTACTGGCGCCTGCCGTCGCGCCGCACTCGATGGTAGGCATGGACGCGTCCGCGCGCAGTCTACCGCCGTCCGCCGGCCACTGGTTCGGAACAGATCAATTCGGACGGGATATCTTGAGCCGAGTCATCTACGGAGGACGCACGTCGCTGCTCGTCGGCGTGCTGAGCGTCGGCGCGGCCGCGGCCGCCGGTGTCTCGGTAGGGATGTCGGCCGCCGTCCTCGGCGGCTGGTGGGACGATGTCTTGATGCGCGTCATCGATGTGCTGATGGCGTTTCCCGACATCGTACTGGCAATCGGACTCATTGCCATCGTTGGGGCGCACTTTGGTGACCTCATTCTTGTCATCGCGTTCACGCGGTTGCCGGATTTCGCCCGTATGTCGCGGGCCCAGACGTTGCTGGTTCAGAGGCAGGAATACGTCGCCGCGGCCACCGCGATGGGGTCGCGACGGTTTCGAATCATGATCCGCCATATTCTGCCGAATGCAAGCGCGCCGCTCCTTGTGCTCGGGTCCCTCGCCATGGCCGGAGCCATCAATGCGGAGGCGGCCCTCAGTTTCCTTGGGATCGGCGTGCAACCCCCGCTGGCTTCCTGGGGCACGATGGTGGCCGACGGTCGCCGCTTCGTCCTGAATGCGCCCTGGATGGCCGCGTGTCCGGGCGTCGCCATCAGCATCGCCGTGCTGGCGTTCAACCTCGTAGGGGACGGCCTTCGCGACGCATTCGACCCGCGAAGTTAGGGCGGTAGCCCTCGGCTCGCCGAACCTGCGCAGGTCCTCGGTTCAAATTCCGATCGCCGGCTCCATATTTTCAAGGCTTTCGCACATGGCCTCGTCCCGAGCAACAGCGTTGCTCGCTTGCCGCCGCAGTTAGCGCCTGGTTACCTGATCTCTTTCCGGCACGTCCGACCCAGAGCCGGGCCGCAGTTGCACTATTTCCGGCGCTTCAAAGGCCTGCACGGCAGCGGGGCCCCCGCGCCACAACTCCACCTCCACCAGCGCTGACAACGCGCTCGGGCCCTGCGCGAGCTTCGAAGTCCCGATATCGAGTGAAAGCACATTGGGGTTTCCGTGGCGGTCGAGCGGTCGATCGCCCTGTCCCGCCGGATCGTACCACGCACCGGTTGCCATGACTACAACCCCGGGCGTTATCCCGGAGGCAATTTCGATGCCGGCGAGACAAGCGCCGCGGTCGTTGAACACCCGTGCCGTGTCGCCCGATCGAAGATCACGCCGAGCCGCATCTTCCGGTCCAATGCGCAGTTTTTCCCGCCCCGCGATCTTTTGACTTGTCGCGACGGGCCCCGGATCCATTTGCGAGTGCAACCGGTTGGGCGGTTGAATGGAGATCAGGTGGAGAGGGTACCTGCGTGTTTCCTCCGCCCCGAGCCACTCCTTAGGAGGCAGCCACGCCGGGTGTGGCGGGCAGTCGTCATAGCCGAACGTTCTGATCGTGTCAGAATAGAGTTCGATCCGTCCGGAAGGTGTCTTCAACGGATAGCGCTCGGGATCACGGCGGAACTCGGCGAAGAGCACAAAGTCCTCATCGGGCACGGGCTGCTCGGCGTATCCTCGTTCCCAGAACTCTTCGAAATCCGGTAACGCCACGCCGACTGCGGCGTTGGCAGCGCGCGCCTGCCGATAGATATGCTTCATCCAAGCCGCCTCGTCGCGGCCTTCCGTAAATGCACGCTCGAATCCGCCGCGCGCCGCGAGGTCGCGGAAACTGTCGAAGTCATTCCGGCTCGCCGCCACCGGGTTGATTGCCTGATGCATGGCGAAGATGAAGCGATCGCGCGAGGCGCCCCCCACGTCGTTGCGTTCCAGCGTCGTGGTGGCGGGCAGCACGACGTCGGCGCGGCGGGCCGTGGCGGTCCACCAACTCTCGTGCACAACGACTGTCTCAGGCTTCGCCCATGCCGCGCGCAGCCGGTTCAGATCTTGGTGATGGTGAAAGGGGTTGCCTCCGGCCCAATAAACGAGCCGGATGTCGGGATACCGGTCGTGCCGACCGTTGAACTCGTATTCGGCGCCCGCCTGCAGCAGCATGTCTGCGACACGGGCCACCGGAATCGCTCGGGCCGCGGGGTTGTCCCCGTGGTCCATCGTGGGAGCAGGTACGTCCGGCCGCGGATTGCCGACGCCGTTGATCGATCCGTGTCCGAACCCGAATCCGCCGCCCGGCAAACCGATTTGACCGAGCATCGCGGCAAGGGCAATCAGCATCCAGTACGGCTGTTCGCCGTGATGCGCGCGCTGTAGAGACCACGAGGCACTGAGCATCGTGCGCGCGGCGGCCATGCGGCGAGCAAGGGAGTAGATCGTTTCCGGGGGGACGCCCGTGATGGCGGCGGCCCAGTCCGGTGTCTTGGGCGTGCCGTCGCAGTCGCCGTTGAGATAGGGTTTGAATTTGTCGAAGCCAACGCAGTGGCGCGAGAGGAACGCCTCGTCGGCTTTCCGCTCCGCAAGAAGTACGTACGCGAGGCCGAGCATGAGCGCGGCGTCGGTGTTGGGCCGGATCGGGATCCAGGATGGTCGCAGAAAATCCGGACAGTCTCCCTGCGTTGGGCTCACAACGACAAAGTCACACCCCGCGTCACGGGCGCGGCGCAGCCATTGCGTCATCGTGTGTTCCCCGGCGCCCCCGGATGTCACTTGCCCGTTCTTGATCGCGAGCCCTCCGAAGGCCACGAACAACTTCGTATGCTTGACGACGTTGGTCCAGTGGGTCACTTTGCCCGCGACCGGCTCGTAGGAGCCGATGACATGGGGAAGCAGGGTCTGCGCGCAACCCCAGCTGTAGTTGCCGATCTGATCGACACAGCCGCCGCCCGAGAAGAGAAAGCGCCGCACGAGTGTGCGCGCGTGATGGAATCGTCCGGCCGAAGACCAACCGTATGACCCGCCGAAAATTGCCTGCGGGCCGAATTGTGTGCGCACGCGCAAGAGTTCTTCCGCGACAAGCGTCAGCGCTGTGTCCCACGACACTTCTACGAATCGCTCCGCACCGCGTCGGGCTCCGTCGCTGCCTTCGCGTTCCCGCAACCAACTCTCGCGCACCGCCGGCCGTTGAACGCGGAGCGGTGAATGTATCATGGCCGGGAGGGCGCTGAGCATCGGCGACGGACACGGATCCTTGAAAAACGGCTCGCATTTGACGACCCGGTCTCCTTCGACCACGGCCGTAAACGCGCCCCAATGGCACAGCGATGGTACTCGTCGTGTCGGCATCGTGCTTCGATCCCCGTCCGGCAGGCCGATCAAGGGCCCCCGTCCGCCGCGCGGCGCCGCGGGCGAACCTACGGGGCCAACGGCGCGCCTTCCAAGATGTAGGCCTTTTCGCCGTGAATACCCTCGTCGAGACCCGTGACTTCTGTGAGTTCCGGCACCTTCACCGGGGTGATGTGTTCGATCGCCCAGAGCATCCCCAGCGTGAAGAAGAACGCCCACGCCGCCGCGAGCGTCACGCTTCCCCATTGGACCAGAAAGAAGTGCGTGCCCCCGCGGAACAATCCGTCCACCCCTCCGGACGCGGCCGGATTCCACGCGGTTGAGGCCGTCAGGCCCAGCATGACGATCCCGAGGTAGCCGCCGACCCCGTGGACCCCCCACACGTCCAGAGCGTCGTCCCACCGCAGGCGATTTTTCAGGGCGACTGCATAATAACAGACGACGCCCGATACGATGCCGATCAAGCACGCCGCGGCCGGCGACACGAACCCCGCGGCCGGCGTGATCGTGGCCAGGCCGGCGACCGCTCCCGTCAGCAGGCCGAGGAAGCGCGGCCGCCCGGTGAGCAGCCAGTCCATTACCAGCCACGCGATCGCGGCAAACGATGCGGCGAGGTCGGTATTGAGGAAGGCCACGGCGGTGACGGAGTCCACCCGGAATTCGCTGCCCGCGTTGAAACCGTACCACCCGAACCAAAGCAGGCCGGTGCCCAGCGCCACGAGCGGGATGCTGTGAGGCCCCTCATCCGCGACCCGACGCTTGCCCACGTAGAGCACCGACGCCAGCGCGGCCATGCCCGCGATGTTGTGGACCACGATGCCGCCGGCAAAGTCCTTGACCCCCCAGGACGCCAGGAGCCCGCCGCCCCACACCATGTGCACGAAGGGGAAGTAGACCAGCAGCAACCACGCGGTGAGGAATAGGAAGTACGCTTTGAAGGTCACGCGATTGGTAAAGGCGCCCGTGATCAGCGCCGGCGTAATAATGGCAAACATCATCTGGTAGGCGCAGAACACGATCAGCGGAATCGTGTCGTTGGGCGACGGCGTCGACAGCGTTACGCCGCGGAGAAACGCCCAGTGAAAGTTGCCGATGATTCCGCCGATGTCGGTGCCCGACTTCAGGTCGCCGCTGAAGCACATCGAGAACCCGACGAGCCACCACAGCACGGTGGTCCAGCCCATCGAGACGAAGCTTTGCATCATGATGGCGAGGACGTTCTTCCGGCCGACCAGCCCGCCATAAAAGAACGCCAAACCCGGCGTCATGAGCATCACGAGGCTTGAACAGAGAATCATGAAGGCAGTGTTGCCGGTATCGAGGTGCAGCATGGCACCCTCCGGTGACCGACCTAGACGCAGTGGTTTGCGATGACCAGGGAGATTACCTTGCTCACCGCCGGCGCGCGTTCCGCCGGCGGCCTCGTGCCCCGATCGCGTGACCGCTTGGCCGCCGCCCTCCGCAAGGGGAGGAGTAATCGTATACGCCGCTGTATACAAGTCGGTATACTGCAGATAACGGTTCGATAGGAGACCGATGCCGCTGCCCCGCGCGAATAGAGTGACCGGCAAAGGCCGGGCGCCGCGCGCGCGCCGTTCGTCACGGCAGCGCGGCCCGAGCGACCAACCCCGCGGCGAGGCCGTGTACAAGACGCTCAAAGAGCGCATCCTTACTCTTCAGCTGCGACCCGCCGAGCGCATCAGCGAGATTCAGGTGGCCACAGAACTCGGTGTCAGCCGGACGCCGGCACGCGAAGCGCTGCGCCGGCTCGAGCAGGAAGGCTGGCTCGTGCTGGTGCCCCGCCAGGGCTATTCGGTGCGGGCGTATACGCTTGCCGAGGTCAATCAGGTCTACGATCTCCGCATCGCCATCGAACGGCACGCGGCCCGGACCGCGGCGGAGGGAGCTCCCCACGCGTCGCTGGCCCGGATCACGGAGGACTGGGAGCGGTTGGACGAGCGGCGAGGCGCGATGACTGCACTGGACTGGCTGCAGGTCGACGAACGGCTGCACCTCGGCATCGCCGCGGTCACCGGCAACACCGAGCTGGTGGAGCTCCTTCGGAGGATCAACGAGCGCATCCGGATCATCCGGCGCATCGACTATTCGCGCGCCGAACGGGCGGCATCCACCCGTAGAGATCACCTCGAGATCCTCGCGCTGATCCAAGCGCGCGCTCCGCGCGAGGCGGCGGACCGGATGGAGCGCCACATCCTGGACAGCAAAGAGAGCGTGAAGGCGCTGGCACAGATCTACTTCGTCCAGGAGCCGCGGTGATGGCGGGCGTCGTGCGGCAGCGGGTGTTCCCCCGCACGTATCGGGATTCGGTCGAGTCGATGCGCATCGCCGGCGAGGTGCAGCGCCGCCCCGGTGTACTCCGGGCGGGCATCGTCATGGGTACGCCCGCCAACCTCGGCATGCTCGCGGATGCGGGGCTTATGACCGATCCCGCGGCGGAGGCGAAGCCGGCCGACCTGGTGGTCGCGGTCTGCGCGGAGAGCCAGGCCGCGGCAGAAGCAGCGCTCGACTGGGCCGCTTCGGCGTTTACCGGCTCGACGCGCACCGCCGCGGATGAGCGCCGTCCCGCTTCGCCCGTTACGCTCCACGACGCGCTGGCCGAGATCGACAATGCGAATCTGGCCCTCATCTCGACGCCCGGCCCCTACGCGACCGCCGAGGCCCTCAAGGCGCTCAAGCGCGGTCTGCACGTCTTCCTGTTTAGCGACAACGTGCCGGTGAGGGACGAAGTCGAGCTGAAAACGGTTGCCGAACGCAAGAATCTGCTCGTGATGGGTCCCGACTGCGGCACCGCAATGCTGGACGGCATCCCGCTCGGGTTCACCAACGTGATTCGCCGCGGCCGCATCGGGCTGATCGGCGCCTCCGGCACCGGTCTCCAGCAGGTGTCCTGCCTGATCGACCGGCTGGGGGAGGGCGTCTCCCAGATGATCGGCGTCGGCGGCCGCGACTTGAGCGCGGACGTCGGTGGCCGGATGACGCTGTGTGCGTTGCGCCGTCTCTCCGGTGACGACGGCACGGCTGTGATCGTGCTCATCTCGAAGCCGCCGGCCCCCGCGGTCGCGGACCGCGTCCTCGCCGCGGCGCGCGAGTGCGGCAAGCCGGTCGTCGTCAATTTCCTGGGATCGGCCGCCGCGCCGGGACTCGACGCGGCGGTCACGTTCGAGGACGCTGCGCGGAACGCCGTGGCGCTCGAGCGCGGCGTGGCAGTCGCGATGCTGAGTTGGCCGGAGGAAGACGAGCCAGGGGCGCTTCCGGCGTACCGATTCGCGCCGGCCCAGCGCGACGTCCGGGGACTCTTCTGCGGTGGCTCGCTCGCCGGCGAGGCCAAGCTCGTGCTTGCCGCCGCGCTCGGCGACGGCTCCGCCGGCCGCGTGAAGATTATCGATCTCGGCGACGACGAATACACGGTGGGCCGGCCGCACCCCATGATCGATCCGAGTCTCCGCAACCAGTTCATCGTGGAGGCATCGCGCGAGCCCGCGGTGGCCGTCGTCCTGCTCGATGTGGTGCTCGGTTACAATTCCCACCCCGATCCGGCCGGGGCGTTGGCCCCGGCGGTTCGGGACGCGGTCGATGAAGCGCACCGCGCGGGGCGCGACCTCGCCGTCGTCGCGTCCGTGTGCGGCACCGCCGACGATCCCCAGGATCTCCGGCGTCAGCGGGCGACGTTGAGCGCGGCCGGGATCGCGCTCGCGCCCAGCAACGCCGCCGCGGCACGGCTCGCCGCTCGGATCGCGTCGGGCGGCGGCGCTTCGGCGCCGGCCGGGACAGACCGTCGCGCGCGCGGCGGTCATGGAGGCGCGTCATGACGGCCGGCCGGGCGGAGGCCCGCGCCGCGTTCTTTCCGGACGGCGCCCGCGCCGTGAACATCGGCGTCGCGGGGTTCGCCGAGCCGGTGCGCGCGCACGGCGCGTCGTGTCTGCAACTCGATTGGCGGCCGCCGGCCGACGGCGACCGTCCGCTCGGCCTGCTGGTGGCGCGCCTCGAGGACGATCGAGACGATCCGGCGGGGGCACGCGTCGCAGAGGCCAACGCGGAGGCGTCGAGCCGGATCGTCGCCGGGCGGCCGGCGTTGCTCGACGTCCGCCCGGCGATCGACGCCGTCCCGGGCATGACGCCGCGGACGCTGCTGCACAGCGGTCCGCCGATCACGTGGGACCGGATGTGCGGTCCGATGCGCGGCGCCGTGATCGGCGCGATCCTCTTCGAGCGCTGGGCCCCGACACCCGAGGCCGCGGAAGCGCTGGCGGGAAGCGGGGAGATCCGGTTCGCCCCGTGCCACGAGCACGCCGCGGTCGGACCGATGGCGGGTCTCGTCTCGCCGTCGATGCCGGTGGTCGTGGTGGAAAACCGTACCTTCGGCAACCGGGCCTTTGCCACGCTCAACGAAGGGCTTGGCAAGGTGCTCCGCTACGGCGCCTACGACGCGTCCGTCATCGCGCGTCTGCGCTGGATGGCCGAGACGCTGGGGCCGGCGCTCTCCCGAGCGCTGCGGCAGGAGCCGGTGGATCTCGCCAACCTGACGGCGCAGGCGCTGCAGATGGGCGACGAGTGCCACAACCGCAACGTCGCCGCGACATCGCTCTTCACCCGGGCCGCGGCGCTCGCGCTGGTGCGGACGAGCGCCCCGGACGACGCGGCGTCCGTCTTCGAATTCTTGCGGGGCAACGACCACTTCTATCTCAATCTGTCGATGGCGGCGTGCAAGGCCACGCTCGACGCAGCCCACGGGATCGACGGCTCGTCGGTGGTCACCGCGATGGCGCGTAACGGCGTCGAGTTCGGGCTTCGGGTGAGCGGCCTCGGAAACGCGTGGTTCACCGCTCCGGTGCCCGTCCCCGACGGTCTGTATTTCCCGGGCTACAGTGCGGCCGACGCGAACCCGGATCTCGGCGACAGCGCGATCACGGAAACGTGCGGCCTCGGCGGCTTCGCCATGGCGGCCGCCCCCGCGATCGTGCGTTTCGTCGGCGGGACGCCGGCGGACGCGGTCGCCTTCACGCGCGCCATGTACCGGATCACCCTCGCGCGCAATCCCGCGTACACGCTGGCGGCGCTGGACTTCCTCGGGACGCCGACGGCGATCGACGTTCGCCGCGTCGTGGAAACGGGAGAACTGCCGGTGATCAACACCGGCATCGCGCACCGCCGGGCCGGCGTGGGGCAGATCGGCGCCGGCATCACGCGGGCCCCCCTTCCGTGCTTCGTCGACGCGCTGCGGGCGCTCGCGCGCCGGGCCGGCGTGGAGGCCGCCGCGTGACCGGCCCCGCCGAGACGCCCGGCTCGCGGAGCCTGCTCGTCGCGATCGGCGGCAACGCCCTGATTCGGGACGGCCAGCACGGCTCGATCGCCGAGCAGATGGAGAACGCGCGCGAGACCGCCCGGCCGATTGCGCGGCTGGCGGCCGACGGGTGGCGAGTCGTCGTCACGCACGGCAACGGTCCGCAGGTCGGCTTCATCTTGCTGCGCTCCGAGCTGATCGGCGAGTCGGCGCCCATCCCCGCGCTGACCCTGGACATGTGCGGGGCAGACTCCCAGGGCGGGATCGGCCACATTTTAAGCAACGCGATGTCCGGTGAGCTGGCCGCGCTCGGCCTGCGCGACCGCGTGGGGTATCTCTTGACCCACACGGTCGTCGACGAGGCGGACCCGGCGTTCCGCGAGCCGAGCAAGCCGATCGGGCCCTATTTCACGGTCGAGCAGGCGGCCGTCAAGCGAGCGCGGGCCGGATGGCAGATGGTCGAAGACGCGGGACGCGGGTACCGGCGCGTCGTGCCGTCGCCGCAGCCGCTGCGCATCGTCGAGACGCCGCAGATCCGTACACTCGTGGACGCCGGCTACGTCGTCATCGCGGCCGGCGGCGGCGGCATCCCGGTCGCGGAACGGGCCCCGGGAGTATACGAGGGGGTCGAGGCGGTCATCGACAAGGATCTCGCGTCGGCGCTGCTGGCGAGCGAGCTCGGCATTTCGCTCTTGATCATCTCGACCGGCGTGGACCAGGTCGCCGTGCACTTCCGCAAACCCGACCAGCGCCTCCTCGACCGGTTGACGGTGTCGGAGGCGCGGGCCTATCTCGCGGCAGGGGAGTTCCCCGAAGGCAGCATGGGCCCCAAGATCCGGGCGGCCATCAAGTTTCTCGAGCGCGGGGGCACCGAGGTGCTGATCACGTCGCCGTACCGGCTGCCCGAAGCGGTCGCCGGAAAGACCGGCACGCGTGTGGTGCCCGACGGCATCCTACAGGCGAGAAGGGGGGAGGCGTGATGCTGAGTGTCCGAGCGGAACCGTACGAGTTCGAGTTCGATCCCGCGACGGCGGCGCTGGTGATCATCGACATGCAGCGGGACTTCGTCTACAAGGGCGGGTTTGGGGAGGCGCTGGGCAACGACACGTCGCTGCTGCTCAGGGCGGTGCCGCCCACCGTGCGCGTGCTCCAGGCGGCCCGCCGCGCGGGCGTCCTCGTGGTGCACACGCGCGAGGGGCACCGCCCCGACCTCGCGGATCTGCCCCGCGCGAAGAAGGTGCGGGGGCACCTCAAGACCGGCATCGGCGACCCGGGGCCGATGGGGCGGATCCTCGTGCGCGGCGAGTACGGGCACGACATCGTCGACGAGCTCAAGCCCGCTCCGGGCGAGCCCCTCGTCGACAAGCCGGGCAAGGGGGCGTTCTACGCCACCGACCTCGATGCGATTCTTCGCACGCGCGGGATTCAGCAACTTATCGTCTGCGGCGTGACGACCGAGGTGTGCGTGCACACGACCGTCCGCGAGGCCAACGACCGCGGGTACGATTGCCTCGTCCTCGAGGACTGCGTGGCGTCGTACTTCCCGGAGTTTCAGGCGGTCGGCATCAAGATGATCAAGGCGCAGGGCGGCATTTTCGGCTGGGTGAGCGACTCCACGCGCTTTCTTGACGCGCTGGCCAAGGCGCCGGTGGCCGGCGCCGCGGGAACGGCGCGCGGGTAAGCGGCGCACCGGTACGGGGTAGGATCAGTCGGGGGGGGGGTGGATGATGGCGGCTTCGGCGGGTGAGTTTCGGCCGCGGTTGTGGGTGCCCGGCGACTGGAACGCGTTCTTCGGCCTCGGGACGAACGTCATCCTCAATGTCATCGTGCTGAGCAGCCTGGTGCTCGGCGTGATCAAACTGCCGGAGGGGATCGTGTTCGGCCGGATCCTCCCGGCGCTCGGCATCGCGCTGCCGCTCGGCAACATCTTCTACGCGTACCTGGCCTACCGGCTCGCGCGTACGGAGCGGCGCAGCGACGTCGCGGCGATGCCCTACGGGCCGAGCGTGCCGCACATGTTCATCGTGGTGTTCGTCATCATGCTGCCGATCGTGCTGGCGACCCACGATCCGATCAAGGCCTGGACCGCCGGCCTTGCGTGGGCGTTCATCATCGGCGTGATCATCCTGATCGGCGCCTTCATCGGGCCCTCGATCCGCGCGTTCACGCCGCGGGCGGCGATGCTGGGGACGCTCGCCGGAATCTCGATCGTCTTCATCTCCATGCGGCCGGCGTTTCAGATGTGGGAAGTCCCCTGGATCGGCTTCATCGCCTTCGCCATCATCCTGGTGAGCTGGGTCGCCAACGTGCGCCTGCCGTTCAACATCCCCGGCGGGCTGGCGGCGGTCGTCGTCGGCACGGCGGTGGGATGGATCGCCCAACTCCTGGGATGGACGGGGATCCTGGTGCCGTCCGCCGTCGGCGAGTCGTTCCGGCAGTTCGGCCTGCATCTCCCGGCGGCCGACGGGAAAGTGCTGAGCGGTCTGCGGGACATGGGCCCGCTGCTGGCGACGGCGATTCCGCTCGGCGTCTACAACTTCACCGAGGGCATGAACAACGTGGAAAGCGCGTCCGCCGCCGGCGACAGCTACAACCTGCGCTCCATCCTGCTGGCGGACGGTTTCGGCGCGATCATCGGGTCGTTTCTCGGCAGCCCGTTCCCCCCCGCCGTCTACATCGGACACCCCGGCTGGAAGGCCGTGGGCGGCCGCATCGGGTACTCGCTGGCGACGGGCTTCGTGGTGGCGGGCGTGGTGTTCTTCGGCCTCGTGGCGCTGCTGCTTGCCGTGATCCCGATTCAGGCCCTGCTGCCGATTCTGTTGTTCATCGGGTTGGTGATCGGCGCTCAGGCCTTCCAGACGACGCCGGCGCGGCACGCTCCGGCGGTTGTGCTTGCCCTGCTGCCGAACGTCGCGCTGTGGGCGAAGGGATTGGTGGACGACGCGCTCGGCGCGGCCGGCACCGATGCGATCAAGCTGGGCCTCGACAAGCCGGGCGCCGGGGACATCTACCACGGGATGGCGCTGTTCGCGGGCGGGGCGGTGCTCGCGGGCATGGTGCTCGGCGCGATCGCGGCGTTCGTCATCGACCGCCAGTTCGTCAAGGCGATCGTGACGACGCTGGCCGGCGCGGTCCTGTCGTTCTTCGGGCTGATCAACTCGATTGGTCCCGTGGGATTAAACATGTCGCCGCAGGTCACCCTGGGCTACCTCTTCATGGCCGTTACGTTCACGGTGGCCGCCTGGCACGCGGGACAGCTGAGCACCGAGGGAATGCGAAACCTCCGCGAGGTGCCGGCGCCGGCTTCCGCGCCCGGCGGTGGCAATGGCGGTTGAGCTGTTCGTCAACGGGACGCTGATGCGGGGCCTCGCCCTTCACGGCAACCTCGACGGGGCCGTGTTTCTGGGCGAGGCCCGCACGGCCCCGATCTACCGGCTGTACTCGATCGGCGACCGGCACCCCGGCATGTTCGAAACCTCCGAGGGCGGGGTGTCCGTGTCGGGAGAGTTGTATCGCGTGACCGAGGACCTCTGCCGGCGGATCGAGGCGGGAGAGCCCCCCGGTTTGTACCGCGGGGAGGTCGTGCTCGAAGACGGGCGGCGGGTGGCGGGCATCCTCTACCCGCGCGCACTGGCCGAGGCGGGACACCGTGACATCTCGTCCTACGGCGGGTGGCGCGCGTACGCCGCGGCCACTTTGAACCGCGTGGAGGGACCGGCCTCCCGGCGATCCATCGAGACGTGAGCCGCCCGCCGGTGCGTTATGCCCGGCATCGACAGCAATAGCTTCGTAATGCCGCAAGTCGTCGTGCCGATCTGACCGCCGGCTCTTTACGGGCCGTCCAGACGGCGAGCGTCAGTAGACTGCCACGACCCGATAGAACCCGTGACGGCAGGAGCGGCGTCGTCCGCGGAAAAAGTCGCTGTCGTCGAGGGGGGAACCATCATGGCGGCACGCTACCGGCTCGGGGTCGACATCGGCGGGACATTCACCGACGTCATGGTGGCGGATGAAACGGGATCCGTGGTCGCGACGCTCAAGACCCCGTCGGTGCCCTCGGCGCCGGAAGCGGCGGTCTTTCAGGCGCTTTCCGAGCTTGCGGCCGCCGGCATCGCGGCGGAGGACGTGGCCCTCTTCGTCCACGGCACCACGCTGGCCGTAAACACCTTGATCGAACGGAACGGCGCACGCACGGGCCTGCTTGTAACCAAGGGCTTCCGCGACATTCTCGAGATCCGCCGGCTGCGCCTCGAGAACACGACGGACTTCTATGGAGAAAAGCCCGTGCCGCTCGTGCCCCGCGATCTCGTGGTAGAGATCGACGAGCGTCTCTTCGCCGACGGCGGGGTTCACCGTCCGCTCGACGAGGCGGGGGTGCGTGAGGCTGCGCGGCGGCTGGCCGGTGACGGCGTCCAAGCGATCGCGGTCTGCTTCATGCACGCGTACCGGAACGCGGCGCACGAGCGCCGGGCGCGGGACATCGTGCGATCCGAACGGCCGGAATTATTCGTCTGCGTGAGCGCGGATCTCTGGCCGCAACAGCGCGAGTATGAGCGCTGCCTGGTGGCGGTGATGAACGCCTACATCGGCGCGCGGATGGCGGGGTACTTTCGAGGATTGGACGCGGGTGCCGCGCGGCACGGTCTTCGCGCGCAGGTCCTTTCGACCAAATCGAACGGCGGCGTCATGACGGCCGCCCGCGCCGCTGAGGAACCGGTGCACACGCTGCTGTCGGGACCGGCGTCGGGTGTGATCGGTGCCGCGCACGTCGCGCGGCTCGCCGGCGCGTCACACATCGTTACGCTGGACATGGGCGGCACCAGTGCCGATGTGGCGGTCGTCACCGAGGGGCAGCCGGCCTATTCGACTGAGAACTCGGTCGGCGATTTCCCGGTCATCATGCCGGCCGTCGACGTCTCTTCGATCGGCGCCGGGGGAGGATCAGTTGCGTGGCTCGACGCCGCGGGCGTCTTGAAAGTCGGCCCGCAGAGCGCCGGCGCCGATCCGGGTCCGGCCTGCTACGGTCGAGGCGGTCGCCTTCCCACGGTGACGGACGCGTATGTTCACCTCGGGATCATCGCCCCGGACCGGTTCCTCGGCGGACAGATGCCGCTCGACGCCACTCTCGCCGCCCGCGCGCTGGAAGAGTTGGGCCGCGCACTGGGGATCTCTTCGCGGGCGGCCGCGCAGGCCATCATGGACGTGACGACCTCGAACATGTACGCGCAGTTCACCCCCCTCATGGCCAGGCGCGGCGTAGACCCCCGGGACTTCACCCTGCTTGCCTACGGAGGCGCCGGACCCACCCATGCGTTCTTGCTGGCCGGCGAGGTTGGGATCGGGCGGGTGCTTGTACCCCCGTCGCCCGGTACGCTCTGTGCGCTCGGATGCATCGTTGCCGACCTGCGCAACGATTTCGTGCACACGCTGTATCGAAGCGGCAAGGACCTGACCGAGCAGGAACTCGAAGAAGGGTACGCCCGACTGGAGGACCAGGGAGGCCAATGGCTTCGTGAAGAGAGCGCGCGCGGGATCGCTCTCGAGTCATCGTACGTCCTCTACAGCGCCGACATGCGCTACGAAGGGCAGGCGTTTGAGATCGAAGTCGCCGTGCCGGGCGCGGAGCGCGGCGATCGGACAGCGATCGGACGGCGCTTTCATGAGCTGTACCATTCGGTGTTCGGCGTGAGCGACCCCGACGCACCGCTCATGTTCGTGAACCTCCGCGCGACCGTCGTAGGAGTGACCGCGAAGGTTGCGCGGCTGGAGGCGCGGGCCGGACGCACCGACGCGTCTCGCGGCGAGACGCGGTCGGTGTTCCTCGACGGGCGGGAGACGAAGGCGTCGGTGCTTCCCCGCGCTGCGGTCGGTGCAGACCGGTGGATCGCAGGCCCGGTAATCGTCGAACAGTATGACACGACCACTTTTGTCCCGGCCGGATATCGGGTGCGCTCCGACGGCCTCGGCAATCTCATCGGGGAGGCCGTGTAATGGCGGCGCGCGCGGGTCTCGGCGAAGAGCGCTCCACGACGGCCGATCCGGTGTTCCTTGGGATTTTCAAGAATCGGATTCAGGCGATCGCGGAGGAAATGGCCAACGTCGTACTCCGCACCGGGTTCACGGTGTTCGTCAAGGAGACCGCGGACTTCGGCACGTTCCTCTTGTCGCCCGCGGGCGAAACCTTCGGGTCCCCGGTCGTGACGGGGGTGAACTTATCGCTCGGCATCCCCGGGGAAGGCATCATCGACGCGATCCCCGAGTGGCACGAAGGGGACATCGCGATCGCGAACGATCCCTACGCGACCGCGGGCGTATCGACCCATCTCGCCGACGTCTACCTCATCAAACCGATCTTCGCGGAGGGCCGCGTTATCGCGTTCGGGTGTTGCTTTGTGCATTCGTCGGACGTGGGCGGCAAAGTGCCCGGCAGCATCACGCCGGCCGCCTACGACATCTATCAGGAAGGTATACGCCTGGCTCCCGTCAAGCTGTATGAGCGCGGACAGCTCGACGAGCGGATCCTCCGCATCTTCCTCGATAACTGCCGCATCCCGGAGCAGAACTGGGGAGACCTCCGGGCATTGATGGCGGCGCTGCACACGGGAGAGCGGCGGCTCCACGAGCTGGTCGCGCGGTACGGCGTCGCGCAGGTCGAGCGCGGCATCGAGGATCTTCTCGGCTACGCGGAACGCCGGGTGCGCGCGATGATCCGCGAGATCCCGGATGGCGAGTACACGTTCTGGGACTATCTCGAGGACGGTCCGGGCGGCTATCCCATCCGGCTGCGCTGCCGGCTCGTCGTGCGCGGGGAGGAGGTGTTGCTGGACTTCGAGGGCACCGACCCTCAAGTCCGCGCGGCGTTTAATCTCCCATCGTCCAACAAGCAGGGGCATTTCATGTTCGTCCCCACGCTCGTGCGGTATTTTCGCACCCTCGACCCGGCGGTGCCATGGAACACCGGCATGGTCCGAATGGTCCGGAACAGCGCCCCGCTCGGCAGTTTGCTGAACCCACAGCCGCCCGCGGCCGTCGGCGTTCGGGCCGCCACCTTCATTCGGTTGATGGACGTCCTGATTGGCGCACTGAGCCTCGCGCAGCCGGACCGGCTGCCCGCGGCGGGCGCCGGTCAGGCGTGCATTGTGCTTTTGGCCATGGATGATATGCGGACGGGGAAGCGGTTGGTGGGCGTGGTCCAGCCGATCTGCGGGGGATGCGGCGGGCGCCCGATGGCGGACGGCATCGACGGGATGGATTTCTCGGTCGGGTATCTCCGCAACGTGCCGGCGGAGACCCTGGAAGCCGACATGCCGCTCCTGGTGGAGCACTACGGTCTGCGCCCGGACTCAGGCGGTCCCGGCCGGTACAGGGGAGGCATGGGTATCGAGCTTACGATCCGCGTCTTTTCGCCCGATACCGTCATGACGGCCCGCGGCATGGAGCGCATGCATTTTCGGCCATGGGGACGGCTCGGCGGGATGCCGGGCCGTCCCGGCACCGCGTTCAAGAACCGCGGCGCAGCCGACGAGGCGCCGACCGGCCGCATCGATGAGTTGCTGCTCCAGCCCGGGGACACGATGACGTTTCTCTCGCAGGGCGGCGGCGGCTACGGTGACCCGTACGAGCGAGACCCGCTCCGCGTTCTCGCCGATGTCCGGCGCGGTCTCGTCTCGTCCGAATCGGCCCGAGCCGACTACGGCGTCGTGCTCCAGGACGGCGAACTCGACGCGGCGGCGACGCAGGTTGTGCGGAGCGGCCGGCCCGCGCGGCGGCTCGAATTCGACTACGGGCCCGAACGGGACGCCTTCGAGGCGGTCTGGACCGACGCGATGCAGACCGCGCTCAACGCCGCGCTCGCCGGCTATCCGCTGTCGCTTCGCAACTATCTGAAGCAGCGGGCGATGATCGAGGTGGACGCACGCGTCCGAGCCGGGCGGACCACGAGACCCGCCGGTCTGGCCGGTCTCGTGGGCGACATAGCGCAGCAGATGGCCGGCCGCGTGCGGCCGGGATAACATCGGAGGAGGCGGACGCGATGGCGGCTCCGTGGGATGCGGTCCAGCGCGAAGTCAGGGAGCGACAGGCGTCGGCCGCGATCGCGGCCTCGCCGGAAAGCGTTCGCCACCTGGCCGGCGTGCACTTCGCCAGCCAGGTGATGATCCGCCGGAGGTTTGCGTTCGTCGTCATTCCCGCCACCGGCGAACCGATGCTGCTCGTGCAGGCGGTGCTCGAAGGAACCGCGCGATCCCGGGGGCTCATCCCGGACGTCGCCACGTACGTCACCGGTCCGGTCGAAGGGCTCGCGGCGCAGCTCGCGCAGCGCGGCCTCGACCGCGGCGCGCTCCTCGTCGAACTCGACTTCCTTCCGGCCGCGGACGCGCGCCGGCTTGCTTCGCTCGTGCCCGACGCGCGCGTCGAGGATGCCGGCGAGTTGTTCCGGTCGCGCCGCCAGGTCCGGCTGCCGAACGACCTCCGAGAGCACGAGCGCTGCGCCCGCGCGGCGGAGCGCGCCATTCAGATCGCATTTTCGCTCGCGGCCGGCGGTGACGCTACCGAGCGACAGGTGTACGCGCGCATGCAGGACGCGATGCTGACCATCGGGGGCGGCGTCATTCCATTTATCACGCTCGCGTCCGGCGCGGAGCGCACGTTGGACGTCCACGCGCATCCTTCCAGCCGGCTGATCGACCGCGGCGACCTTCTCCGCGTCGACTGCGTCGGGTTCTTCTCCGGATTGTACACCGATATGGCCCGCACCGTGGTCATCGGCGAGGCCACCCCGGACCAGCGGGCGATGTATCGTCGGGTGCGTGCGGTCCAGAAAGACGTCGTCGCGTTCTTGCGCCCGGGCGTGCCGGCCGGCGCCGTGTACGAGTACTTTCTCGAGCGTGTGAAAGCGCGCGGCGTGTCCTTCGCCTATCGGTACGTCGGCCACAGCGTCGGCTACGGGGTCGTAGAGGATCCCGTCATGACGCCGGACGTACACGATCCGCTGCTGCCCGGGATGGTGCTATGCGTGGAGGTGATGGACCGCGTGCCGGGGCTGGGCGCGGTTCATCTCGAAGACATGCTGGTCCTCACCGAGGACGGGCCGCAGGTCTGGACCGGCATCATGGCCGCGGACGAACTGCCCGAGTACGGTTAAGCCAGAGTCCGCCCACCGGCCCGGGCGCGCGCTATAGTCCGAACACAAAGGCGATGCTGTCGCCGCTGGCCGCGGTGCGGTTGCCGGTGACCGGATATGTGATCACCCATCCGTCGATCGGGCTCCGAATGGTTTCAACGTCGTTTCCGAACACGTCGTAGAGCACGGCGACGGGCTCGTCGCGCTTGACGGGCGCGCCGAGCGGCACGAGCGGCCGTACCAGCCCGCCGTGGTCGCAGGCGAGATAATGGCGGTTCGTCAGCCTGCCGCCGATCACGGGGACCTCGGTCTGCGGTTCTGCCGGTCCGTCGAGCATCTTCAAATGCCTCAGGACGTTCATCACGCCGGTCACTCCCGCCCGGACGGACGGCTCCTCCCAGACATAGCCGCCGGAAAGTTCCACGGTGAGCGCGGGCTTGCCAGCGTCCAGCGCCGCGTCCTGCAGCATGCCGCTCAACCCGGTCTGGCCCAACCGGCCGACGGCGACGGTGATCCCGAACGCTTCCGCGAGATCCCACTGGGAGTCCCACGCCGGGCCGGAGCCCCCGACCCGGACGATGTTAAAGCTGACCGCGCCGATCGCGTTGGAGTGGATGTCCAGCACCACGTCCGCCGCGGCCACGCCCTTGTGGAATAGATCGTACGCGATTCGTTCCGTCAGCGTCCCGCGGGCGTTGCCGGGAAACACACGGTTGATGTTCACACCGTCGTGAAAGGTGAGCCGCGACGAAGTTCCGTACGCCACCGGGTGCTGCACGGGCACGGCCACCAGCGTGCCGCGGAGCGTTCTCGGATCGACGTGCTCCCGGGTGAGACGCCGGATGACTTCGCAGCCGGGAATCTCGTCTCCGTGTATCGTCGAGCCGACCCACAGGACAGGGCCCGGTGCTCCACCGTGCAGGACGATCAGCGGGATTTGGACGCGCGAGCCATCGCGCAGGTAGGCGCTTTCGATGTACCCCGTCGCCAGCGTGCCCCGCCCCGCCCGGGCCGTTCCCATCTCAAAGACGTCGCCCATGGCCGTCCTCCTTGGCGCGCATCAACCGCGTTCGATGAGCCGGCGGTATTCCTGCGTCTTGAGCAGTGAGACCGCGACGAGCACGAGCACGACCGTGAACCCGATAAGCACCGTGGAGATCGCGGCCAGCGTCGGGTCCTGGTAGTTTTCCTCGTAGTTGAGCATGGCGATGGGCAGAGTGTTGTTCCTGGGACGCGTCAGGAACAGCGAGACCTCGACCTGGTCGAACGATGTCACAAAGGCGAACAACGCCGCAACGGTGAGCCCGGGCCGGATCGACGGAATCGTCACCGCAAAGAAGGTACGCAGCGGGTTGGCGCCCAGGTCCATCGCGGCCTCCTCATATTCCCGGCCAAGCGTCTGGAGGCTGGCGGCGACGATGGACACGACAAACGGAAGCCCGAGGAGCGCGTGTCCCAGAATGAGGCCGGTGCGTGTACCGTACAGGCCGACCCGAATGTACAAGAGAAACAGCGCGGCCCCGAACACGATCGCGGGCACGATGAGGGGGAGCAGGAGCAAGGACTGGGTCAGACCCCGGACGGGGAACCGGTAGCGCGTAAGCCCGTACGCCGCCGGCGTCCCGAGTACGAGCGCCAGCGCGGTGGCGCCCACGGCGACCAGCAGCGAATTGGTCATCCCGCTGCGGAATTCGGGTACCTGGAAGAGGGCGTTGACGTACCATCGCAGCGTCACCCCGGGGAAGGGGAACGTCCCGTAGGTCGATGTGTTGACCGAGTCGGCGATGACCAGCGCGAGCGGAGCCAGCATGTACACGCCCACCAAGCCCAAGTAGACCCAGAGGGCGACGGTGAGACGATCCGCGCGTTCGGCCGTCACGCGCTGCGCCCGGCGACGGCGATCGATTTCCGGAAGACCACGGTGGATACAAGAATGATCGTCCACACCAGGGCGATGAGCGCGATCGCCTCCACCGCGGCCAGGGGCCAGTTGAGGTCGGAGATGTTTTGATAAATGAGGAGCGGAAGGACCTGGACGCGACCGCCGCCGAGCAGCTGCGGCGTGACGTAGGCGTTCATGGCGAGAATGAACGTCAATTGCGCCGCGGCGTAAACGCCGGGGAAGGACAGCGGCCACGTCACCCGCAGGAACGCCTGGAGCCGATTTGCGCCGAGGTCCGCGGCCGCCTCTCGGACCTCCGGATCCATACGCAGCAGCACGCTCAGAATCGGAAAGACCGTGAACGGCAGCAGCACGTGGACGAGCGCGATGGTCACCCCAGTGAAATTGAAGATCAGCCGGATCGGCGACGCGGCGAGGTGCAGGTGGAGCAGCGCCCAGTTTACGATGCCGCCGCGCGCGAGGATGATGAGCCAGCCGTAGGCCCGCACGATGCTGCTGGTCAGCAGCGGCGAGAAGACGAGGATGTACGCCACGATGACCCAACCGGGGCGGCGGATCTTGGTGATCGCGTAGGCGGACGGGTAGCCGATGACCAGACACGCCGCGGTGGTGATGAGGGCGAGACGGAACTCTTGGAAGACGACGTCTGCGTAGAACGGGTCCCGGACGAAGCGGCCGTACGCCTCAAACGTCAGGATCGGCTGCACCTGCGTCCCGGTGAAGTGGAACGCGCTGTTAACGAGCAGGATGGCGAGCGCCGTTATCAGGGTGCTGACGATGAAGAGCGCCGCCGGGCCAACCAGGCCGGTGACCGTGAGCGCGCGCGGCCGGTCGCCCCGGACGCGCGGACGCGGCGCGCGCCCCGCCATGGAGATCGTCATTCCGTCAGCACCACGCCGTCCTGCGCTCGCCACGCGACGTCGACGGCATCGCCGGGCCGCAGCAGCGTGCGCCCGTCGGCGGGCACCTGGGCCGTGACGCGTTGACCGAACGATGCCAGCAGCCGGTACTCCGCGACGGCGCCTTTGAACGTGAGCGTCTCGATCGACGCGGCGAAGCGATTGTCGAATTCGTCGCCGAGCGCCTCCCGGGCGGTCCGTGTGGCGATCCGTAGCCGTTCGGGCCGGACACTGAGGTGGACGGCCATTCCCGCCTCGACGGGACCGTTCGGCCGAGCCCCAAACGTTATTCCGAAGACGGACACGACTACGCGATCCGGCTTCGCCTCTGTCACCCGCCCCTCGAGGAGATTGCTCTCGCCCAGGAACGTGGCCACGAAGCGAGTTCGCGGCAGCTCGTAGATATCGCGGCCGCTGCCGACTTGTTCGACGACGCCGTCGCGCAACACGGCGATCCGGTCCGACATCGTCATGGCCTCGGTTTGGTCGTGCGTTACGTAGACGAACGTCGTGCCGACGCGGTGTTGAATCTCTTTGAGCTCTACCTGCATCTGCATCCGGAGCCGAAGGTCGAGCGCGCCGAGCGGCTCGTCCAGAAGCAGGACGGGAGGTTCGTTGACGAGTGCGCGCGCGATCGCCACGCGCTGCTTCTGGCCGCCGCTCAACTGGTGCACGCGCCGCGCCTCGAAGCCGCGAAGGTCCACCAGGTCCAGGACCCGCAGGACCTTGCCCCGGATCGTGTTGCGGTCGAACCGCTTGAGGCGCAATCCGAACGCGATGTTGTCGTAGACATCGAGGTGGGGGAACAGCGCGAGGTGCTGAAAAATGAGATTGGTGTCACGCCGGTAGGCCGGGATGTCATTCGCGAGGCGTCCGTTGAGGTAGACCTCGCCCTCGGACGGACGCTCGAACCCGCTGATCATGCGGAGAATTGTCGTCTTCCCACAGCCGCTCGGACCGAGGAGCGAAAAAAACTCGTTCCCCCGAATCTCAAGGCACACGTTCCGGACGGCCTCGATGCCGCCGAAGCGCTTGGTGACGCTTCTCAGCTCGACGGCCGGTCCGGAACGCCTCGCCTCGCCTGCCGGCACCCCCGTGGACCCCTGGGCTGCTTGAATGAGCCCGTTTACATCTTGGCCTTCACCTCACGGTCCCACCGCTGCTTCCACGCGTTATTCTGCTCGTTCACGGTCGCCCAATCCGGTTGGATGGCCCGCTGGATGGCGGCCGGCTGGAACACGGGCTCCTTGCGGTACTTCGGATCCAGAGCGACACCCTTGATCGCGGGGACGGTAGCCGTGAGATTGCAGTAACGCGAGATCACTTGGTTGGACAGGTATTCGTTGATGATGTCCGAGGCCACGTCCACCTGATCCGGATTGCTGCCTTTGATCACGTTGAAGTAGTAGGTGAACGCGACCATGCCTTCCTTCGGCACCGAATAGGCGAAGGGGCCGTTGCCGCCCGGGCTCTCCTCGTTCCACGTGATCGCAAAGCTCGTGAAGTAGGGAGCGATGAGCGCCTCGCCGCGGGCCAGCGCGTCCTTCACCTGTTCGTTGGTGGTGAACGTTGCCAGGAACTGGCCCTCCTTCGCCGCTTTGCTGAATTGCTCGAACGTAGCGTCGATGTGCTTGGCATCGCCGCCGTTGGCGTGCGCGACGCCCAACAGCCCGTTGAACCCCCAGGCATAGTCGAACAGCATCACCTTGCCCTTGAAGCGCGGTGCGAAGATGTCGTTCCAGCTGGTCGGTGGCTCCTTGACCAGCGTCTTGTTGTACAGGATGCCGACGCCGCTCAGCCCCCACCCGATGCCGGTGTTGTTCGGTCGACGGTAGCTGGGGTAGACGTTCGCGATGTTCGGAATCTTCTTCGGGTCGAGGCTCATCCAGATGTCGTCGTGCTCGCCCTTCGTCTGCGCGTCCACGTTGAAGAACCCGAAGTGAATGAGAGGCTTGTTGGGATCGACCTGGCGTTGGGCCACGATCTTCGGATACGTGACCGCGTTCGTCCCCTCGTAGAGTTCGATGTCGACGTTCGGGTGCTGTTTCTCGAACGACGCCTTGACTTCGCGCGGCACGACTCCCTGCCCGCCGCCGATCCAGATGAATTCCGTCAACTGGACTTTGCGGCCTCCGGCTACCGGCGTCTGGCCGAACACGGCTGCGGACGGCCACGACAACCCGCCCATCGTCGCGAGTCCAAACGCCGCTCCCGTCCGGGCGGTGGTGTGGAGCAATTGTCGGCGAGTCAGTGCGTCTCCCATGCCCTTGCGCATCGACCTCCTCCTCTCTCCACGCAAACGATCGCCAAGACCCCTTGCGGATTGGGCGCTTCCTTAACGATCTCCGGGCGCGAGTCCTTCCATACCAGCATTTTTCAACCCTGGGTTTTGACCCATTCGACGTACCGGCGCAGTCCGGTTTCCAAATCGATGCGCGGGCGATAGCCCGTATCCGTCAGCAGCCGCTCGACGTTTAGTGGACCGCGACGCCGGCGGGTCAGCGAGGGAGCCACGTTTGCACTGTCAGCACGCTCCGACTTGCGATACCGCAACGGGAGGACACGGGCCAGCGTGTCCAGCAGCTCCGAATGGCTGTAGCCTCTCGGTCCGGCGCAGTTGTAGAGACGATGCGGGAGCGCGCCGGCGAACAGCAGCGCCGAGATGGCGCGGGCCAGATCATCCGCGTTGATCCAGTCCCGGACGGGATCGAGCTCGTGGAGCCGCAGCTCCTCACCGCTTAGCGCCAGGCGGACACACTCATAGATCAGCGACATCTGCTCGCGCGACCCCGGCATCGGTCGCTCCATCGCCCCGTACACCCATCCGACGCGCACCGCGGCGACGGGAACCCCGGAGAGGCGTTCGTAGAACTCACAGAGCTGCTCGCCGGTCTTCTTGGTAATCGCGTAAAGGCTGTTCCCGCGCAGCGGCGCGGCCTCGGGGACCGGCGCGGCATCACCGGTTTCGCCGTACACACCCGCGGAACTGACATAGATCACGCGCGTCGCGCCCCGGCGGCCCGCCGTCTCCAGGACGTTGGCCGTGCCCAATACGTTGGCCGACACCACCGCGGCCGCCATCGAGCGTTCCATCGTCGGCGTCGGGGTGATCGCCGCCGCATGAACGACGTGCGTCGGGTGATGCTGCGACCAGACGGCTTCCAGGTCCTCGAGGCGGGCCACGTCTCCCGGCACGAACACGACCCGCCGTCCCGCCGCGCCCAAAAAGGCATCCCGCCGCGTGTCATCCGCCGCGGCATGCCGGGAGAGGCAGATGACATCATGTCCCTCGAGGGCCAATCTGCGGACCAGATGGGCCCCGACCGCGCCGGTTCCGCCGGTGACCAACACGGTCGCCATGTCGCCGGCTCCGTCCGTGCGGTGCTGCGTCGATCTAGAATCCGTTGTCCCGGCCGAAGAAATCCTCGTCCGGCAGCAGTTCATCGAGGGTTTCGAGCGCCCGCCGGCTGGCGCGGAGGCGCCGGTTCACCACACCGGTCGTCAGCGCATTCACGAGGGTGACCGCCGCGGTGTACGAGTTGAAGAAGGATCGGCTCTTGAGCGCACAGATGAGGGAAAGGTCGGCGACCTGCGCGGCAGGCGACCTGAGCGATTCCGTGATCACAATCGTTCGCGCGCCTCTGCGTTTCGCGAGATCGAGCGCGTCGACGGTTCGCCTGGTGTAGCGTTGGAACGAAAAGGCGACCAGAACATCGCTCTTTTCGATGAAACGGAGGTGTTCGAACAACTCCGCGTCCCCGTGGGCCAGGATGTGCGTCCGGATCCCTGAGATCGTGAGCAGAAATCCGAGCATGCCGGCGAGGTTCCCGAGTCCGCGGATGCCGAGGGCGAAGACCTCATGCGCCTCGGTCAGCATGTCAACCGCCCGCGGGAACGAGGCGACCGTGACCGGGTCCGCGGCGGTGAAGCGGAGGTTCTCGATATCCGTGGCGATGATCTGCCCGAGGACATCGTCCGAGGGGACTGAGTCTTCGGCGACGTTCTCTCCGGGCAGGCGGCGGAACGGCGCCAGTTCGCGCTTCACAACGCGCTGAATTGCGCGCAGCATTTCCGGATAGCCGTCATATCCCAGCGCACCCGCAAACCGGACGACGACCGATTCACTGACCTCCGCGCTTGCCGCGACACCGGACGCCGGCAAGAAGGCGGCATCGCGATACCGGTCCAGGAGGTAGTCCGCGATCTTCTTGAAGCTCGGGCTGAGGTCCGGGTATTTGGATCGGATGCGCTCGAAGACTTCCAGGTGATCGGTCTCGGACACGGCTCAGCCCCTCGTCAGGGATGTGGCGTCCGTGCTACTTCGCGTCTCGGCGGTATCGCTCGACGGCCTGGGTGAGCCGGTCCAGGCCCTCCCGCAGCGGGTCCGACGGCACGGCCAGCGAGCCGCGGAGGTACGAAGCCCAGTCGCCGCCGATTGCCCCGCCGGAGCCCAGGATTATATGGTAGTCGCGGCGGAGGCGCTCCGAAAACTCACGCCCCGTCAGGCCCGTGGATGCGACGTTGAAGTAGACATAGTAGGCACCCTGCGGACGACCATAGGTCAGACCGCCCGCGTCGAGGGCCTCCATCCACAGCCGGCGTCGCGCGTCATACTCTTTCAGCACGCCGCCGAACCACTCGTGGGGGCCGGTCAGCGCCGCCATCGCCGCCCACTGCGACACCGACGGTGCGCAGATTGTCATGCCGTGTTTGATCGGCAGCATCGCCCGGAGGAGCGCGGCGGGCGCGGCAATGTACCCGATGCGAAAGCCGGTCATCGAATAGCATTTCGAGAACCCATTGATGGTGATCGTCCGAGAAAACATGTCCGGGAACGATGCGATGCTGTGCTGCCGCAGTCCATCGTAGACGAATTTTTCGTACAGCTCGTCGGCGATGATCAGGAGATCCCGTTCTTGCGCCAGCGCGGCAACGCGCTCGAGCGCGGCGCGCGGTTGCACGGCGCCCGCGGGATTGCTCGGAGAAACCACGATGATCGCCTTCGTGCGGTCGGTAATTCGTTCCGCCAGGACCTCGGCGTCGACGGCGAAGTCGTGCTCCCGCTTCGTCGGCACGGCCACGAGCCGCGCGCCGGCCAGCAGCGCATCGCGCCGGTATTCGTCGTAGTAGGGAGCGTGGATCAGGATTTCGTCGCCGGGATCAAGAAACGTCTGACAGATGACCTGCAGCGCTTCTTGCGTCCCGGTCGTGACGAGGATTTCCGAGTCCGGGTCGGCGGTAATGCCGTTATCCTGTTGAAGCTTCCGCGCGATGGCTCGGCGCAATTCTGGGATGCCGGCCCACTCGGTGTACGTGGTATGCCGGCCGTCGAGCGCCTGCTTGGCTGCGTCGATGATGTGCGGAGGCGTGGCGAAGTCGGGCGTGCCGCTTGACAGCGTGATCATCCCTGTCGTCGGGACCGAGGTTTGGCGGGGGAAACCCTGCCCGACATCGCGGGCGCGGCGCGAAATCATACGCTCGAGCAGTGTCGGCACCGTCGTCTCTGCCATGGGAACCGCTTGTACCTCCGCCGGCCGAAGCTCCTCTAGTGTCGGCAACGCACCTTTCATAAATTGGCCCATTTGGCAGGATTTCCTGCGGGCCGTCAGGTATAAGGCGTCACCCGTCCGGTCTGACCGGCGGTGCTGCTTCGGGAGGTGACGGTTCGTGAACGACCGCAGGTGGATTGTCAGCGCGACTGGGCTGGCGGTGTTCGTGAGCCTCGTGGCCGTGATGGCACTGCCCGCCCGTCCCGCCGCGGTACAAGGCGGGACGTTGGCCATCGCCTGGCCGGCCGACGAAGAGCCGGCCAACCTCGATTCTCAGGTTGACCCCTACGACAGCACCAAACTCTTGAACTCCTTCGTCGCCGATCCTCTGATCCGCCTCAACTCGGACGGACGGTACGTCGCGGCGCTCGCCACGGCCTGGACGGTGTCTCCAGACGGCAAAGTCTGGACTCTTACCGTCCGGAAGGGGGTCAAGTTCCAGGACGGCACGCCGTTCAACGCCGCGGCGGTGAAATTCAATATCGAGCGGATCATGGATCCCAACACGCACTCGGCGGAACTGGCCGACTTTCTCGGCGCCGGCAACTTCCAGAAGGTTGAGGCGGTCGACGATTCGACCGTGAAGATCACATATTCGGGGCCGGTTCCGATTGCGCTGTGGGGCCTCAGTGTGGCGCCGATGTGGTCGCCCGCGGCCGTCAAACAATACGGCGCAAGCTTCCCCCAGCATCTTACCGGGGCGGGCCCCTTCAAATTGGCCGAATGGGCCCGCGGCGATCACGTGAGGTTCTCGCGCGACGCGGGCTATGCCGGCTCTCCGTCGGTGCAATCGCACGCCGGGGCGGCGTACCTCGACGGCATCAACGTCCGGTTCGTCGGAGACCCCGGGGTGCTCGGACAGGTCCTGAAGTCCGGGGAAGTCAATCTCGTCGTCAAGGTGCCGTCCCAGAGTCTCAAGGAGTACCGGGGCAACCCAAACTATCGGGTCGTCCTGGGATATCAACCCGGCACGGGCATGCAGTTCGTCATGAACACGAGCCGGCCCGGGCTGAGCGACATCCGCGTGCGCAAGGCGCTTCGGTTCGCGTACGATCCCGTGAAGGTGAACGAGACGCTCTACGGCGGTGATTACGTCACGGCGAAGGGCCCGTTGACGCCGTCGAGCCGTTTCTACTGGAAGGGCGCGGAGACCGCGTATTCCTATGATCCGGCGAAGGCCCGCCAGCTCCTGGACGAGGCGGGGTGGAAGCTCAATCCGCAGACGGGCATCCGCGAGCAGGGCGGCAAACCGCTCAGCTTCACCATCGTCATGCTGCATCACAAAGAGATCGGGGAGTACCTCTCGGCGCAGTTCCGGCAGATCGGGGTCGACCTGAAGGTGGCCGTGGTGCCGGGACCGGTGCAGCTGCAGCGGGCACAAAGCGGCGATTTCGACTTCATCTACGAGCGGCAGCGCACCTTCGAACCCGATGGGAGCTTGTTCGCCATCTGGTATTCGAAGAACGACAAGCCGGGCGGATGGGCGTGGTCGCGGTTTCACAACGACGCGCTCGACGCGGTGCTGCTGAAGACGCAAGGCGCCTCGTCCCAAACGGACCGGCAGCGGCTGTGGACCCAGGCCCAACGCATGATAACGGATTTCGCGCTGGCGCTGCCGACCGTGGACGACCCGGTGTATTACGCCATGCAGAAGACCGTCCAAGGATTCAAACTGGGCGCCATCGGCAACTGGTTCTTCGTCAACGACGTCTATCTCGAGAAGTGACCCCGGACGCGTACCGGCCCCGCGTCCTCAAGGTGGTCCGCGGTTCCGGTAGCGTTCGGTGACTCACATGCGCGTGCCGATGTACGATCTGCGGGCCGATTATCTGTCGATGCAGTCCGCGATCGACGCGGCCATCCGTCGCGTGCTCGAGAGCGGCACCCTGACGATGGGCCACGAGGTGCGCGCGTTCGAGGAGCACTTCGCCCGCTACTGCGGCGCGCGGCACGCCGTGGGCGTGGGGTCCGGGACCGCGGCCGTGCAGTTGGCGCTGCTGGCGTGCCGCGCGGGGCCGGGCGATGAAGTCATCACGGTCCCCAACACCGATATTCCGACTACGATGGCGATCAGCCACTGCGGCGCTTCGATCGTCTGGGTCGACGTGCATCCCAGGACGTTCAACATGGACCCGGGCCGCCTGCGTGAAAAGATCACGCGCCGAACCAAGGTGATTCTGCCGGTCCATCTGTTCGGTCATCCGGCCGATATGGATCCCATTCTGGACATCGCCCGCAGCGAGGGAGTCCGTGTGATCGAAGACGCGGCGCTCGCGGTCGGCGCGACATACCGGGGGCGAAAGGTCGGTACCATCGGAGACGCCGGCTGCTTCAGCCTGGCGCCGACGAAAATCCTCGGCGCCACGGGCGACGCGGGCATCGTGACCACGGGCGACGACGATATCGCCGCGCGGGTCAAAGTGCTCCGCAACTACGGGCACGACCTGAGCATGGACGACCAGGACGGGTTGGTCGCGGGGGTCCGCCTGTGGCGGCTCATCGCCGAGGGCTTCAATGAACGATTGGACAGTCTGCACGCGGCGGTCCTGACGGCCAAGCTGCCCTCGCTCGATGATTGCATTGTGCGCCGGCGGCGTATTGCCGAGCGGTACCGCGAGCTTCTCGACGGGCTGGCCGCGGTGCTCCCGCACGAGGAGCCGGGCGTCACGCACGTCTATCGAACGTTTCCGATATTGGTTCAGGACAAGGACCACGTGCGGCGGCACCTCGCCGCACGCGGCATCGCGACGCACGCGTATTACACGCCGCTTCTGCATCTGCAGCCGGTGTACCGGCACCTGGGCTTTGGCGCCGGCGCTTTCCCGATCGCCGAATCGATCGCGGACCGTCTGGTTTGTCTGCCGATTTTCCCAACGATGAGCGACGAGCAGCTCGCCGAAGTCGCCGCCGCCGTACGCGAGTGCGTGCCGGCCGCCGCGTAGCGGCGCCCGGCCCGGACGGCGCCGGCGCGAATGCGGGAGGTGACGAGTCCGCCGCCATGTTCACCCTGGTCAAGACGCTGACCGAGCTCACGGGACCCACCGGCGGCGAGTCGCCGGTGCAGGAGTGGTTGGCGCAGCGGTGGCGTAACGCCGGTATGGAGGTCGACACCACACCCATCGGCAACGTGCTCGCGCGCTTGGGCGGACACGGCCCGAAGATCCTCATTGGCGCGCACGCCGACGAGATCAGTTTTCGCGTCAAGAGCATCGATGCCGCCGGGTTTCTTTGGTTGACCGCGGGGCGCGGCCTCGGCGAGCAGCGTCCGCCCGAACCGGTGCCGCTCGGCCTGCCCGCCGCCATCGTGACATCGGCCGGCATCGTGGAGGGCACGTTCGTGAGCGCGACCGGGCACGTGCTGACCCGGCAGCAGCGCGCGCACTACGAGCGGCACGGCCTCGACTGGATGGATTTCTACGTTGACCTCGGCGTGCGAAGCCGCGCAGGCGTCGAGGCGATGGGTGTGCACCCGGGCCTGCCGGTGGTGAACGTGGTCCCGACCCGAAGAAATGGACGGAACATCGTCGGCAAGGCCATGGACGACCGCGCCGCGCTCGCCGTGATGACGGAGCTGGCCGGCCGGGTCGAGCGCGGCCGCCTGCAGTACGACGTGTGGTTCGGGTCCACGGTCATGGAGGAAATCGGGCTGATCGGCGCACGGTCCGCCATTCGCGGTTTCGACCTCGGTCTCGTCCTGGAAGTCGGCCTGGCCGGCGACGTGCCGCTCGTCGACGAACGTCAAATGCCCGTCGGGCTCGGCCGGGGACCGGTCGTAGTGCACAAAGACATGGCTGTCGCCTACAGTGCCGGTCTCACCGCGGGGCTGGCCCGCTGCGCCTCGACCGCCGGTATTTCGCTGCAGCACGCGGTCTTCCAAAACTTTTCGAGCGATGGCCGGGAATGGCTGCAGGAAGGGATCCCCACGGCGATGGTCGCCTTCCCGTGTCGGTACACGCACAGCCCATATGAAACGGTGGATGAGACGGACCTGGAGGCCTGTGTCGACCTGCTGTCGGCGTTTTTGACGGCGCCGCGCTGAGCCGCCGTTCGCGCCTGTGACCGGCTAGACAGGCGCCGGCCTGCCCGACCGGGCCGACCGGTACAGGGCCAGCGCCACTTCAAGGCCGCGGATCCCGTCGTAACCGTCCACGGACGGCCGCCGGCGCTCGCGGATGGCGCCGAGGAACTCCTCGGCCTGACGTTCAAACCGCCGATCCTCGCTGTACGTCTGCCGCTCGGCACCCCGGGCGGTACGGCACTCCACGCTCGCCCCGGTCGTGATGATGAGCGCGCCTTCGCTGCCGAACACCTCGGTCGTCCACGGTCCAAGCCGCCCATACCCGGGCGCGTTTTCGTACAGGACCGCGGTCGCGCCGGACGCGAACGTCAGGACCGCGCACAGCCCGTCCTCGACGTCCGCGGCGTTACTGTACGTCGAGGATCGCGCATAGACTTCGGTGATTTCGTCGTCCAGCAGCCAGCGCAGGCGGTCGATCGCGTGCACGCCGCCGTACATCACGACGCCGCCGCCGGCCAGCGACCGGTCCCATACCCACCCGGGCGTGTCGCGCATGCCGCCGCTGATGAACCGATCGAGCGCTGTGGCCGGCCGCCCCAGACGTCCCGCCCGGATCAGCTCGCGGGCCGCCTGCACTTCAGGGCGAAACCGGTGGACGTAACCGATCATCAACCGGGTGTCCGCCGCGCCGGCCGCGTCCACGATGCGGTGGGCGTCCTCAATGGTGTTGGCGATCGGTTTCTCGAGCAGCAGATGAATCTTCGCCCGCGCCGCCTCCAGTGCGCAGCCGGCATGCAGCGCGTGCGGGAGGCAGACCACTGCCGCATCGATGCCGTGCGCGAACGCGTCCCGATAGTCGGCGAACCAGGCGGCGCCGAATCGCGCCGCGAGCGGCCGTCCCCGCTCGGGATCGACGTCCACGACGGCGGCGACGATCGCGTCCGGATGGGCGCCAAACGCGGCGGCGTGGCGCTCTCCCGCGATGCCCGCCCCGATAATCCCAACGCGTACCGATCCCGGGCGGCCGGCGCGGCTCATCGGTAGGTCGACCGGGGATCGAGCGCCGCGCGGAGGCCGTCCCCCAGCAAGTTCACGGCCATCGCCGCGGAAAAGATCGCAAATCCCGGGAACGTGGAGATCCACCATGCCGAGGCCAGGTACGGTTGCCCGTCGGAGGTCATGAGCCCCCATTCAGGCGTGGGGGGCTGCGCGCCCATGCCGAGGTAGCTGAGGGCCGACCCGACGAGGATCGCACTCCCGACCTGCAGGGTAGACAGGACGACGAGCGGACCGAGCACGTTGGGTAGGATGTGCCGGAACATGATGCGGCGGTCCCGACCGCCGAGCGCCCGCGCCGCCTGCACATATTCGACCTCACGCACCGTGAGGCAGGACCCCCGGACGAGCCGTGCGTAGAGCGGCACGGACGAAATGCCGACCGCCAGCATGACGTTGACCAGTCCCGGCCCGAGGGAGGCGATCACGACGAGGGCGAGCAGCAGGCCCGGAAACGCCAGCATCGCATCCACAATGCGCATCAGCGTCGCGTCGAGCCGGCGGCCATAGTAGCCGGCCACGAGGCCCATGAGCGACCCGGCGGTCATGCCGATGACGACGCTGATCAGCCCGATGGCAAGCGAGAGCCGCGCGCCGAAGATCAGGCGGCTGAAGATATCGCGGCCGAGCAGATCCGTTCCCATTGGATGAGCGAGCGAGGGCGGCTGCCGGCTCGGTGCGACGAGTCCGAGCGGGTCGAACGGGACGACGTGGGGCGCCAGGACCGCGACGGCGATCCATCCGGCCAGAATGACGGCGCCCGCGAGCGCTCCTTTGTTCCGCACAAAGATCTTCCATGTGATCGAAGACCCGCGGCCCGCCCGTCGCGACGGCTGTACGGTCTTCGGCAGGCGGCTTGCGGCGACCTCAGGCATAGCGGATCCGAGGATCGATCAACGCGTACAACAGGTCGATGCCCAGATTGACCAAGACGTACGCCACCGAGGTGAGCAACACCGCGCCTTGGATGAGCGGGTAATCGTGCCACAGGATCGCCTTGACGATGAGCGAGCCGAGGCCCGGCCGGCTGAATATGGTTTCGGTGATCACCGCGCCGCTCAGCATGCCGCCGAACTGAAGCCCGGCGACGGTGATCACCGGAATCAGCGCGTTGCGGAGCGCGTGTTTCGAGGTGACCACCCGGCGGCGAAGCCCTTTCGCCAGCGCGGTGCGGACGTAATCGTGCCGGAGCGCCTCGATCAGGCTGGCGCGCATCAGCCGGCTGATGAGACCGGCGGCGACGAACCCGAGCGTGAAGGCGGGAAGGACGAGCCCCCGAAGCTGTTGGCCGCTGATCGCCGGGAGCCACTGCAGATGGATGGCCACCAGAAGAATCAACAGCAGCGCCAGCCAGAACAGCGGCATGGAGACGCCGAGCAGCGAGACGAACATCGCCGCGTTGTCCAACCACGTGTTTTCGTGGATGCCGGCGAGGATGCCGAGCGGGATGCCGATCAGGAGCGCCGCCGCCATTCCGGCGAGGCTCAGCTGGAAGGTCTGCAGCGAGGCCCCGGTGATCAATTCATTCACCGGCGACTGAAACCGTATCGATTCGCCCAGGTCGCCGCGCAGCGCGTGGGCGATGAAACGGCCGTACTGCACATACAGCGGTTGGTCGAGGCCCATGCTGGTCCGCAGCTGCGCGATGCGCTCCGGCGTGGTGACGCCGGCCTCGGCGCCGGCAAGCATCAGCTGCACCGGGTCTCCGGGCAGCGCGTGCATGATGGCGAATACGACGGTGAAGACCAGCCCGACGACCGGGATCAGGACGGCCACCCGTTGTCCGATGTACCCCGCCATCTCAGACCGTCCCGGCGCGCCGGCGGGCTACGTGCTGATCGACACGTCGTTGACGAAGTACCATGAGCCGATCGCGCCGAGCCGAAAGCCGCGGACCTTCCGCGTCATCGCGTAATACTGTGGATCGTCGAGTGTCGGGAGGTAGAGGGCCTGCTCCGTCACCGTCTTCTGCGCTTCGGTGAAGAGCGCCCGCCTCCGCGCCGGATCCGTGGTGGACTGTGTCTCGAGCAGGACCTTGTCGAGCGCGGCGTTCTGATAGCGCGTCCACGCCCACCCTCCCGGACGGTAGTTCTTGGAGTAGAATTCGTCGGCGAGGATGTCGGGCTCATAGCTCCGCAGCCGTTCGTAGATGATGTCAAAGTCGCCGCTGAACGCGCGCTGCAGCTGTACCGGGCCGGGAACGACTTCGACCCGCAGGTCCACGCCAACGGCGCGCAGCTGGGCCGCAAGGTATTCGCCGATCTCCTTGTGGTGCAGCATCACGATCGTCAGCGTCAAGGGCCGGCCGTCTTTTTCCCGAACGCCGGTGCGCGGATTGTCTTTCCAGCCGGCTTCATCGAGGAGCGAGCGGGCGCGGCCCGGATCGAGCCGGTACGCGTTCTCGGCGCCCTTCCAATAGTACAGCGTGTACTTCGTCAGCGGGCCCCTGACGGTCACGTAGCTGCCGCCGTACAGCGTCTGGTTCATCCGGTCTTGATCGTAGGCGTAGCGCAGGGCGCGCCTCACCCTCACGTCGTTCAGCGCAGGGCGCGCCGTATTCATCGAGAACATCATGCCGTTGCCGGACTGGTACCCCGCCACGACCTCGTAGCCGGGCTGGTTGGCATATGTGCCGACCGCCTGCGCCGGCAGACCCGCGACGAGATTGGCCTCGCCCGTCTTGAGGATCTGTCCGAGCACGCCTTGATCGCCGACAAATCGTACCGTAATGCTTTCGAGAAACGGCGCCCCCTCGTGCTCCTGCCACGGGCGGGCCCCGTGATAGGCGGGGTTCCTCACGAAGCGGACGTTGTCGCCGCGCGCCCAGCCGGCCAGCCGAAAGGCGCCTTCACCAACGAGGTGCTGCTGGAAGCCGCTCCCAAACTGCCTGACCGCGGTGGGTGACCACAGCGGAAAGATGCTGAGTCCGTACAGCAGCGCGGGAACCGGGGAACCATAAATGACACGAACCGTCAGGCGGTCGACCACCTCGGTCTTGAGGTAATTTTTCACGCCGAGATAGCTCGCCATCAGCGCCGAGTGCGTCTCCGGGTTCATGACGCGGTCGATGTTGAACTTCACGGCCTCGGCGTCGAACGGCGTGCCGTCCTGAAAGACGAGACCTTGGCGCAGCGAGAGTGTCCAGACGCGGCCATCGGCGGCGGTCGTCCACCCCGTGGCCAGCATCGGGATGTACCGGCCGGATGACGTCAGCATGACCAGCGGGTCGGTGACAAAGGAGTTGAGCAACCACGCACTGACATAGGGATCGACTTGTCCGTCGAGCGACGCCGGCTCGGCATCGGCGGGCATCGCGATCGTCAGCGCGCCGCCGGGCGCCGCGGCCGCCCAAGAGCGTCCGGCGGCCGACGCACCGGCGAGCGCCGAGCACGTGGCAAGGAGTAGGCTTCGGCGGGTCATGCCATGCAGGCCCATGTGTCGCTCCTCTCGGGATGGCGGCGCATCGTCGGACGGTCGGCGCCGCACCATAAATGGCCACCTTCGGATGATTTGGCAGGATTTCCTGCGGGTACGGCAGAACGCCCCGATATGGACCCGTTGCGCACGCTTTTGGTCGGCCTCGGGGCCCGCGGGCGCGTCTGGGCGCGCCTCCTCGACGAAGAGCCCCGCGTCAACGTCGTAGGCTACGTCGACCGGTCGGACGAGCGGCTTGCTCGCATGCAAGAGACCGGGCCGGCGGCCGGCGGCTGGTTTACGTCGCTCGCCGCCGCGCTCGGGGCCCTGCGCCCCGACCTCGTGGTGCTCGCGACGCCGCCGATGGACCGATTCGAAGACGCGTGTACCATTTTCGACCACGGCGCCCATCTCCTCTCGGAAAAGCCGCTCGCCGTTGACATCGCCGAGGCGATCCGCATCGTCGAGGCCGCCGAGGGTGCCGGCCGGACGCTGACGGTCGCGGTGAATTTCCGTTACCAGCACTGCGTCGCCAGAGCGCGGGAGATTTTCCGCGGAGGGGAGATCGGCGCCCCCGAGTTCGCCCGCTACGTCTACTGGCGGAATCGTGACGGCTACCGGCCGGGTTTGAACCGCTATCCGCTGACGATGCTTCACCCTATGCTGTACGAACAGACCATTCATCACCTCGACACGATGCGCTTCGTCTACGACGCCGAACTCGAACGGGTCTCATGCCGGTGCCACAATCCCACGTGGAGCATGTACCGGCACGACGCCACGGTGTCCGCGGTGTTTGAGTTCGCAGGCGGGATCTTCGTCACGTACATCGGCACGTGGTCGGCGCAGACAAAGATGACCACATTCGAGTGGCGGACGGACTGCGGGAACGGCGCGCTGGTCCAGCGCGAGATGTTCGCGGATCTGCACATCGCCCGCGGCCGGGACGCGGAACGGACGGCGCCGATCGAGCTGCCGTATCAGCAGCCGCTCGTCGACGACGCGCGGCTGCTCCTCGCGCACGTGGCGGCGCAGCTGCAAGAGGGCGTCGCCCGGCCTCATCCGTCGGGCGCGGATCACCTCCGGACCCTCGGCGCGATCGCGGCGTGCGAAGAGTCACACCGGACCGGCCGGGCCGTCGTTATGGAAGAGTTCTACGCGCGCCACGATGTGCCGGCGGCGCGCCCCATCACGTGAAGGGAGGAAGCGGCGTGGCGCGAGTGGTGTTGAGGGGAGGACATGTGCTGGACGTCCGGCGGGGGGCGCGGGTTCCCGCCGACGTGCTGGTGGACGGCAACCGGATCGCGCGCATCGCGGCGGCCGGCGAATTGGGCGCGTCCCCGGGGGCCGCGGCGCTCAACGTCGAGGGCCAGACGATCCTGCCCGGATTCTCCAATAACCACGTGCACGTGGGATGGAGCGGCAGGGGGTGGGACGGCGGCCCGACGGGGATCCTGCGGGACGAGTCGCTGAACGACTCCGACGGCATCAACGGAATCAAGGCCGCCGCAAATCTGCGCAAGTCGCTCCGCGTGGGGCTGACGGCGCTCCGCGACGTCGGTATGCGTGTGAGCGCCGTCGACGCCAAAGAAGCGCTGCGGCGCGGGCTGCTCAAAGGGCCGCGGCTCTTCATCGCCGGCAAGGCCATCATGTGCACGGGCGGTCACACCTGGTGGTGCGGCCGCGAAGCCGACGGCATCGACGGCATCCGGGCGGCCGTTCGCGAACAGGTGAAGCTCGGCGCCGACCACATCAAGGTCATCGCCAACGAACGGACGCCGCAGTACTCGGTCGACGAACTGCGCGCGGCGGCGGACGAAGCGCACCGGCTCGGACGCCGCATTACGGCCCACGCCTCGATTCGCGAGGCCATCGCGAACGTCGTCGCGGCCGGGTTCGATTCAATCGAACACGGCGGTCCGGTGGACGACGACGTGCTCGCGCGGATTGTGGAGCGCCGGATGTTTGTGGTGCCGACGTTTTCACCCCGGGTCCTGCAGACCGAGCGCGGCCCGGCGAGGGGGATGCCCGCGGAGGTCGCCGCGGCGCGCAAAAAGCAGGCCGAGCAGGCTCCGCCGGGCGCGTTTCTGCGGCGCATGCGCGAAGCGGGCGTCAAATTCGCCTTCGGCACGGATGCGGGGAGCCCGTGCGTCCCGCACGACGAGATCATGGGCGAGATGGAGGCGCTGCTCCGGTACGAGGCCGTTGACTCACCGCTCGACGTGATCCAGATGCTGACCGTCAACAGCGCCGAGCTGCGCGGTGACGCCGACCGGCTCGGCACCGTGGAGGAAGGGAAGCTCGCGGACCTCGTGACGGTGAACGGCGATCCGTTGACCGACGTCCGCGTCCTCGGCGCGGTGCGCCACGTGTTCGTAGACGGCGCCCATCTGGTCGACAACGGAGAGCTCCGGGATTGGTACGATTGGTGAGCGGCCCATGACCGCGTCCGAGAAATTCGTCGGCATCCAGATCAGCCCCGTCAGCTTCGTCGACGAAGGCGTCGGGCCGCTGCTCGACACGTTGAAAGAACGGTTCGGCATCAACGTCCTGCTGATCGGCACGATCTCGTGGCTCGGGTTGAAAGTCGGGCGCCGGATCTCGTGGAAGCTGGACGGCTGGCCCGACCACGGCGCCCGCGACGCGCAGCCCCTTCGCGGCGGATCCTACATCGCCGACCATCCGCAGTATTATCGCAACACGTTCATCACGGGCTTCCGCGCGCAGGATGAGGCGCTGAACGGCGTCGACGTGCTGGAGACGGTCATTCCGGAAGCCCGGCGGCGGGGCATGCGGGTGTACCCGGAGGTCATGGAACCGCTGTTCAACTACGAAGGCCACGGCGCGGCGAACGTCGTCGCCGTGCCGAACCTCCCCCAGACGCTCGAGGTCGACGCGTTCAATCGCGTCGGCGCGGCCCCGTGCATCAACCATCCGGATTACCGCACTTGGTGGCACTCAATTGTCGAAGACTATTGCCGCAGCTACGATATCGACGGCGTGATGTGGTGCAACGAGCGTCGCAGCCCGCTCGACGCGTTGATCGGCGGCGCCGCGCCGCACTGCTTCTGCGAGCATTGCCGCCGTCTGGCGGCGGCCCGGGGGGTCGACGCCGAGGCGGCGCGGCTCGCCTACCGCACGGCCTACGACGTCTTTCAGACCGCGCGGTCAGGCGGCGAACTGTCCGACGGCGCCTTCGTGGAGTTCCTGCGCGTCCTGTACTACCATCCGGAACTGTTGGTCTGGGAGCGGTTCTGGGTCGAACGGAACAAGGACATGGACCGGGAACTGTACGGCGTCGTGAAGTGGTGCAGGGGCTCGTTGAAATTCGGCCTCAACGTGTGGAACCGCAACCACCTGAACCCCCTGCGCAAGGCCCAGTGGCCGTGGGAGGAAATGACCGGGTGGAGCGACTGGGTCAAGCCGATCACCTACCAGCACCAGGCCGGCGGCGTGTACGTGAAGGAGATGACGGACTGGCACCGCTCCATTCTACGGGACGTCACGCCGCAGCAAATGACACCGATCATGTACCGGTTTCTCGGCATCGATGAGGCGCCGTGGGACGAGGTCGTGCAGACCGGCTTTGACCCCGACACGTACGTGTACGGGCAATGCCTGGCGACGGTGCGCGCCGTCAAGGGGAAGGTGGACGTCTATATGGGCATCGGTGTCGACGCGCCGCGCACGCGTGAGGATCAAGCCCGGTGTACGCCCGACATCGTGCGCCGCAGTGTCCTGGCGACGTACCGCGCGGGAGGCAAGGGCGTGGTGTTTTCTCCCAACTACGCCGGGATGGACCTCTCCACTTTGGACGGAGCCGCGAAGGCTCTCGCGGAACTGGGTCTACTGGAGTCGAGGAAATGAGACGGACGGATGGGGGTGCCGATGTGAAGGACACGAGACTCGGGACGTTCTCGCGACGCACGCTGTTGGGCGGAGCGGCGGGGGCCGCGCTCGGGGGCGCCGCGCTGGCCGGGTGGAGCCGGGAGGCGTCCGCGCAAGGACGCTCCGACGCGACGGTCACATGGGGTGAGGACCAGGACTATGCCACCCTCGATCCCCGCGTCACTCAGTCGCGCCACGAGGCGCAGGCGATCATGCAGATGTTCGAGAGCCTGCTCTTCCTCGATACGGACGGCAAGTTCTATCCGTGGCTGGCCCAGCGGTGGGAGTACTCGAAAGACGGCAAGAGTATCACGTTCTCGCTGCGGCACGATGTCAAGTTCCACGACGGGACGCCGTTCAACGCCGAGGCCGTCAAGTTTACCTTTGACACGATCATGGACCCGAAGCTGGGGTCGCAGGGCGCGATTGACTTTCTGGGGCCGTACAAGTCCACGGACGTGCTCGACCCGTACACGGTCCGGGTGAACTGGACGGAGCCGTTCGCGGCCGCGCTCACAAATCTGAGCAACCCGTGGCTGCTCAGTATCGTGTCGCCGGCCGCGGTGCGAAAATTGGGCAACGACGGTTTCGCGCGCAATCCGGTGGGGACGGGGCCGTTCAAGTTCGTCGAATGGGTGCCGCGCGTACGCGTCGTGATGGAGCGAAACGACGCCTATAACTGGGCGCCGGGTCCGTTCAAGCGGCAGGGGCCGAGTGCCCTCAGGCGCGTGGTCGTCCGCATCATTCCCGACAACTCCACCCGGGTCGCCGCGCTCGACAAGGGCGAGATCGACGTATGTGACCAGGTCCCGCCGATCGAAGTGAAGCGTTTCCAGGGCAGCCAGGGGTTCGACATGATGATCGGCGACGTGTCCGGCATCCCGCTGGCGCACCTCATCAACACACAGCTGGAGCCGACCAACGACCTGCGCGTGCGGCAGGCCTACATGTATGCGATCAACCGGCCGCAGGTCGCGCAGCAGGTCTTTTTCGGCGTGGCCAAGCCGGCGTACGGGCCGATCACGCCGACGACCCCGGGCTACTGGCCGGGCGTCGAAAAGATGTTTGCCTACGACCCGGCCAAGGCGCGGCAGCTGCTGGACGAGGCGGGCTGGACGATGGGACCGGGCGGCGTGCGCACGAAGAACGGCCGGCCGCTCGAGATCCACTTCATCACGCTGCTCGAACCCGACCTCGAGGTGGCCGTTCAGGCGGCCGTCAAAGATGTCGGCATCAAGCTCAACGTGGAACGGGTGACCAAGGCGCGGCAGGACGAGATGGTCATGCACGGCCAGTACAATATCGGCGAAATCCGGTGGGTGGCCGTCGACCCCAGCGTCCTCGACATCCCTCTCTTTTCCCGAAACATCCCGGCGCCCGGCAAGTTCAAGTTCAACTGGTCGCGGTTCGGCTCGCCCGAGCTGGACCGGCTGCTGCGCGTGGCCGACGGCCAGATCGACTCCAGGCAGCGAGCCAAGACGCTCGCCGATATTCAACGCGTGGTCCTGGACCGCGGGCTCATGTTTCCGGTCCACGTGAGTCCGCAGCCGGTGGGCTTCCGGCGCGCCGTCCGCAATCTCAAGTGGGCGCAAGGCTACTGGCAAGTGCTGTTCTACGGCGCATCTGTAGCCTGAGCGCGCCGTTCGGCGGCGCCTGAGCGTCACGAGGTCGCATGTCGCGGTACATGCTGCGCAAACTGCTGTGGGCCGTGCCCGTCCTCGTGGTCGCCACGACCTGCGCGTTTCTGGTGCTCCACTTGATCCCGGGGGACCCGGTCAATCTGATGCTGTCCGGCCGGCCGGCGTCGGACACCGTCAGGGCAAACCTGCGGGCGAAACTGGGGCTGAACCGGCCGCTGCCGGCGCAGTACGTCTATTTCGTCGTGCACGCGCTCCACGGCGACTTCGGGCAGTCGTTTGCGACCGGCCAGCCCGTTTCCCAGGTCATCGCGCAGCAGTTGCCGGCCAGCCTGCAGCTCGCCGGCGCCGGCCTCGTTGTGGGGATCGGGGGAGGGCTTTTCCTCGGCCTGGTGGCCGGGTTGTATCCGAACACAGCGGTCGACGCGGCCGCGATGTTTGTCGCGCTGGTCGGCATCTCCATGCCCGGGTATTGGACCGCGATGCTGCTGATCTACTTTTTCGGTCTACGGCTCGGATGGGTGCCCATCGTCGGGAGCGGCCTGCCGGTCCTCATCCTGCCGGCGATCGTCTTCGGCTCGTACGCCATCGGCAACTTGGCGCGGTTGGTCCGCTCCAGCATTCTCGACGTGCGCGGCGAGGACTACATCCGGACGGCCCGCGCCAAGGGTCTCCTCGAACGGACCGTCGTGCTGCGCCATGCCCTGCGGAACGCGCTCTTCCCGGTGGTGACCATGATGGGGCTGCTGCTGGGCCTCTTCGTCGGCGGCGGCGTGATTACCGAAACCGTCTTCGCGCGCCAGGGCATCGGCGCGCTGCTGGTCACGTCGATTCTCACCAAGGACTACCCGGTGGTCCAGGCCGTGCTGCTGCTGACGACCGCCGCGTACGTGCTGTCGAACGTGCTCGTCGACGTGTTATACGGCGTGATTGATCCGCGGGTCCGCTTTGGCTAGCAAACCGTTCCCCGCGGCGCGTGCGGCCGGCTCGGGCTCCTGGTCGGAGGGGCTGCGGCGGCGCCTCGTTCGCGCGCGCCGGTATCCGGCGGCCATGCTGGCCGCCGCCCTGCTCGCCGTCCTCGCCCTTGCCGCGGTCTCGGCCTCGGCGCTGAGTCCCTACGACCCCTCGGCGATGATGACGGGGCCCGCGCTCGCGCCGCCCAACGCCGCGCACTGGTTTGGCACGGACCGGTACGGGCGGGACCTCTTGAGCCGCCTCTTGTACGGCTCTCGTATCTCGTTGCCGATCGGTGTGCTGGCCGTATCGTTCTCGGTCGTCTTGGGATCGCTGCTGGGCCTGGCCGCGGGTTTTCTCGGCGGCCGCGTCGATGCCGTGGGATCCGGCGCCATCGACATCCTGCTGGGATTCCCGCCGATCATGCTCGCGTTGCTGATCATCGCGGTGCTCGGCGTCGGCATTCAAAACGTCGTGATCGCGGTCGGGGTCGGCGGCATCCCGCGGTTCGCGCGCATCGTGCGCGGAACGGCGATCGCGATTCGCGAGCACACCTATATCGAGGCCGGGCGCGCCATGGGGGCCGGGGCCGCGCGCCTGATCCGCCGCCACGTGCTCCCAAACGCGCTGCCGCCGATCATCGTGCTGGCGACGCTCTATGTCGGCTCGGCCATTCTCGACACGTCGTCGCTCGGCTTCCTGGGCCTCGGGGTGCAGCCGCCGACGCCCGAGTGGGGGACCATGCTGAGCGAGGGGCGCGAGTTCATGCGCTACGCGCCGTGGCTGATGGTCTTCCCCGGGATGCTGGTCTTTGTCACCGTGGTCGCGATCAATCTCGTGGGCGACTATCTCCGCGCGGTGCTCGATCCGCGCCTGAAGGGCCGGTAGGCCGCCGTGGCGCGCTACGCGATTGCGGGGCTGCGCGACTTTGGGGTGCGCGCGATCGCCGCCGTCGGGGCGGGCGAGGACGAGGCCGCGATTCTCGCCGACTGTTTGATCGACGCCCAACTGCGGACCGCGCCGCTCCAGAACCAGGGTGTCGTGCGCTTTGCGATCTACGCCCGCCGGGTCCGCGCGGGCGGCATCACACCGCGGGCCGCCTTCCGGATGCTCCGGGACCGGCCCGCCGCCGCGCTCGTCGACGGGGGCAACGGGTTCGGCCAGGTGGTGGCCTATCGCGCGATGTCGCTCGCGATGGAAAAAGCGCGCGCCTGCGGAATCGGCGCGGTGGCCGCGCGCAACAGCAATCACTTCGGCACGGCATCGTATTTCGCGCTGATGGCCGCGCGCGCGGGACTCGTCGGCCTGGCGTTCACCAACGCGAGTCCGGAGATGCCGGCGTGGGGCGCCTCGGTCCCGCTCGTCGGCACTAATCCGTGGAGCATCGCGGTGCCGGGGCCCGAGGACCGGCCGGTTGTCCTGGACATCTCGAACGCCGCGTCCGGCAAACGGCTGATCCGCGAGTACGCGGCGGCCGGCCGACCCATTCCGGCCGGCTGGGCGATGGACCGCGACGGCCGTTCGGTGACCGATGCGCGCGCCGCGGTCGACGCGCTGCTCGCGCCGATCGGCGGCTACAAGGGTTACGGCATCGCCGTGATGGTCGATCTGTTGACCGGCGGACTCGCTGGAGGACGGGCCGGTTCGGCGGTCGGCTCGCCGTACGACTTCGGCCGGGCGCAGGGTGTGAGTCACCTACTGGCTGTCATCGACCCCGAGGCCTTTGCCGGGTCGGAGACGCTTCGGGCCGGTGTTGACGCGGTCGCACGCGAAGTGCACGGCGCGCCCCGCCAGCCGGGCGTCGACGCGGTGCGGCTGCCGGGCGATCCCGAGTGGGAACGGCGCGATGCCGCGCTGGCGTGCGGCGCCGAACTGCTCGACGAGACGGTCGAGCGCCTCCGCGCGCTGGGCGACGAGGTGGGCGTGCCGTTTCCGGCACCGCTGCCGTGACGGTCCTGGTGACCGGCGCGACCGGGTTCATCGGGCTGCACGTCGTCAAGGATCTCGCTGAAACGGGCCGATCGGTCCTCGCCCTGGACAAGAACCCGCCGGACCGCCTGGCGGAAAGCTTTCTCCGCGGCGTGCGGGCGAGCGTGCGGTTCCTCCAGGTGGACCTCACCGCGCCGGAAACGCTGAAGGCGGCGGTGCGGGAGCCGGTGGCGGCCATTGTGCACGCCGCCGTCGTTACGTCGACACCTGAGGTCGAGGCTCGAGAGCCGGAACGCGTTGTGGCGGTCAACATCCTCGGCACCGTCCGCATGCTGGAGGTTGCCGCGCGGGTCGGGACGCGCCGGTTTGTCTACATCAGCTCGTCGGGCGTCTACGGGGAGACGGATCCCGCGGACGCGCTGTCCGAGGCCGCGCCCGTTCGCCTCGAGTCGCTGTATACGATGACGAAGTACGCCGGCGAGCAGCTCGTAGCCGAGGCGAACGGACCCCGGCTCGCCGCCGCGACGCTGAGGATCGCGGCGCCCTACGGTCCCACCGAGCGGCCGACCGGAGCGCGGACGGTGATGTCGGCGATCTACGTGCTGGCGCACGCCGCGGTTGAACGACGGACAGTTCGCCTGCGTAGCGCCGACCGTGCCCGCGACTGGACGTATGCCGCCGACATTGCGCGCGCCGCCCGGCTGCTGATCGACGCGCCCTCGCTGGCGCATGGCTGCTACAACGTGTCGTCGGGCGCGGTCGCACCGCTGGCCGAGGTGGCCGAGGCGCTGCGGCGCATCGAGCCCGGCTTTGCATGGCATCCGGCGTCCGACGCCGCGGACGCCGACGGGGCCGCGGCGCAGCGCCGCGGGCCGCTCGACACGTCGAGAATCCGGGCGCTTGGGTTTGCGCCGCGCTACTCCCTCGACGACGGCCTGGGGGAGACCGTTGCCTGGCTTCGCCGGTTCCGCGAGGTGGATACTGACAACTTCGACCGGGGGTGACAGATGAAGAGCGAGTGTGTGATCGGCACGGCGCGCGCCAAGTCCGGCGCGCGGGCCACGGGGGCCATACCGGTCGGCCGGCGTGCCGGCGGTGGACCCATTGAGATTCCGGTGACTGTGGTGAACGGGACCGAGGATGGGCCGCTGCTCTGGCTGGATGGGTCCGTCCACGGCGACGAACCTGAAGGACCGCTGGCCGTCCTGCGGCTGCTGGAACGCCTGGACCCGGCGCGGCTGCGCGGCGCCGTGGTCGGCGTGCCGGTCGTGAACGTGGCTGCTTTCGAGTTCAGTTCGCGCGGGAACCCGGGCGATCTGTTCACCTACGATCTGAACCGCATCTATCCGGGCCGGCCCGACGGACATCTGACGGAGCGCATTGCGTACGCCCACTACACGACGATGACGGAGCACGCCGATTTGGAGGTGGCCGTGCACTCCGGCGGCGCGCATTCGTACTTGGCGTATGCCATGTTCTACTCGCCCACGCCGGCCGGGCTCGAACTGGCAAAGGCGATGGGGCCGCGATGGGACCTGCTGTTGAAGCAGATGAGCGAACGCGGCAGCCCCCAGGCCGCGATGAAGCAGCGCGGCAAAGCGGCGATCACCGTTGAACTCGGCGGTCTTTGCGACACGTTCCCGGGGCGCTTTCAAGCCAACGCGGAGGCGCTGACGGACGGGTTTGCGAACATCCTCCGCCACTACAAGATGATCGACGGTACGCCGGAGTACGCCGGGCGGTGGACCCTCGGGTATCAGAAGACGGTCGTGCTGGCCCCGGCGTCGGGCCTCTGGGTCTCGGAGCCCTCCGTGCTCCGGCAGCGCATCAAAGCGGGCGAGCGGCTCGCCCGGATCTACGGCCTATGGGGTGAGGTGCTGGCGGATGTGCGCGCGCCGTTCGACGGCATCCCGTTCGGGATGCGCACCAATCCGTCGGTGCAGCTGGGGGACTGGTGTGCGTTCTACGGCGTTGTGGAGGAGGAGATCACCGGGTGATCGCCGACCTTGTGATCCGCGGCGGGACGCTCGTCGACACCGAGGGAGTGCGCCGCGGGGCGGTGGCGATCAGCGGCGGCAAGATCGTCGCCGCGGATCGCGACGATGCGATGCCGGCCGCGCGCGAGACGATCGACGCCGCCGGCCGGCACGTGCTGCCCGGCGTGATCGATACACACGTGCACCTGCGCGACCCCGGCCGGCTCGACCGCGAAGACTGGGTCACGGGGACGCAGGCGGCGGCGGCGGGCGGCATCACCACGATCCTGGAGATGCCGATTGCGATCCCGCCCGTCCATACCGCCGCGATTCTGCGCGAGCGGGCCGCGATCGTCGCGCCGCGATCGATCGTGGACTTCGGCTTGTACGCCGGCGCCAACCCGGACAACCTCGACGAGATCGAGGCGCTCGCCGCCGCGGGCGCCGTCGCGTTCAAGACGTTCCGCACGGATCCGGTGCCCGGCCGGGAAAACGAATTTATCGGCATCTGCTGCCCCGACGCGGGTGACATGCTGCGGGTCATGGAGCGTGCCGCTCGGACCGGTCTGTTGCATGTCGTGCACTGCGAGGAGCAGCAGATCATCAACCGCACGGCCGGAGCCGTACGCGCGGCGGGGCGCCGCGACGGGCGCGCGCATGCCTCCGCCCGGCCGCCCGTCGCCGAGACCGCGTCGGTCGCGCAGACCATCGCGATCGCGGCCGCGACGGGCGCGCGGCTCCAGATCGCGCACGTCAGCGCCGCGGACGCGGTCGGCATGGTGGCCGCGGCCAGGGACCGCGGGTTGAAGGTCACGGCGGAGACGTGTCCACACTACCTCATGCTGACCGACGACGCGCTGGCCGCGTGGGGCCCGTACGCCAAGTGCAACCCGCCGCTGCGCGACCGGACGGCGGTGGACCGCTTATGGGACGCGGTCCGCGGCGGGGGGATCGACGTCGTCGGGACCGATCACTCGCCGTTCCTCGCCGCGGAAAAGGGCACCGTGGGCGGCGACATCTGGACGGCGCCGCCCGGACTCCCAGGGCTCGAAGAATTCGTGCCGCTCATGCTGACCGCCGTGCACGAGGAGCGGCTCACGCTGCCGCAGCTCGCGCGGCTGGTCTGCGAGACGCCGGCCCGTCTGTTCGGCCTGTGGCCCCGGAAGGGATCGCTCCGCCCGGGCGCCGATGCGGATGTCACGGTCGTCGACACGCGCGCGGAGTGGGTGCACGACCACACGCGTCTCTATACCAAAGCGCGGGACACCGCGCTCCTCTACGACGGCATGCGGTTTCGAGGGGCGCCGGTCATGACGGTTGTTCGCGGGCACATCGTGATGCGGGACGGGCAGGTCACCGGCGAACCGGGCTGGGGCGAATGGCTTCGGCCCCAATGACGGCGTCCGATTTGCGGATCGTCGAGCGCCGCCTGCTCCGTCGACTGGAGGAGTTGGGGCGGATCGGCCGGGATCCGCGCGGCGGCGTGACGCGGCTGTCTTTTACGGAGGATCATGCCGCGGCGTGCCGGTGCCTTGCGGCCTGGCTGCGGGATGCCGGGCTTGATCCCCGCCTGGACGACGCCGGAAACCTCTTCGGCATGCCGGCGGCCCCGGTCCCTGAGCAGCGGCTGATTTTAGTCGGGTCACATATCGATAGCGTGCCGATGGGCGGGACTCTGGACGGCGCCCTCGGCGTGGTCGCGGCGATCGAAGCCGCGCAAGTTCTGCACGATGCCGGTTTCCGCCTCGCGCACCCGCTGGCGGTCGCCGCGTTTGCCGACGAAGAAGGCAACTCGTTCGGCGTCGGATGCCTGACCTCGCGCGCAGTGGTCGGTCAGTTGGGTCCCGAAGTCCAGGTCGGGCTCCGAGACCGGGACGGCCGCTCGTTTGCGGAGCGGGTCGCCGCGTGGAGCTGCGATCTACCCCGCGGCGCGCCGCCGGCGGCCGCCGCGTACCTCGAGCTGCACATCGAACAGGGGCCGCGGTTGGAGGCGGCGGGCTTGGACGCGGCCGCGGCGACTTCGATCGCGGGCATCAGCCGCACCACCGCCATTTTTGAGGGGGCGGCCAACCACGCCGGGACCACGCCGATGGAATCACGGCGCGACGCGATGTGGGGCGCGAGCGCGTTCGTGCTGGCGCTCCGACGACTCGGGTTTGACGCTGAGGGCGGCGCGGTTGCCACGGCGGGCCGCGTAGACGTCGAGCCCGGAGCGACGAACGTCATTCCTGGCAGGGCCCGCGTCCGAGTGGAGCTGCGAGCGCCCGATTACGACGGGTTGGCCGCGGTTCGCGAAGCGGCCGAAGCCGCCGCCCGCGACGCCGCCTCATGCTACGGTCTCGACCTCCGGCTGGATCCTTGGGATACGATGCCCGCGACCCCGCTCGATCCCGGACTGGTCGGGATCGCTGTGGCGGCGGCTGCGCGGCGCGGCCTGCGGGTGCAACGCATGCCGAGTTGGGCCGGGCACGACGCCAAGATTCTCGCGCCGCACGTCGCCTCGGCGCTCCTCTTCGTGCCAAGCCGAGGCGGCATCAGCCACGCCCCGGACGAGTACACCGAACCGAGGCACCTGGCCGCCGGCGCGCAGCTCCTCTTGGACACGATCCAGGACGCGGATTCCCATCTCTCTACTCGCTTCGCACAATAGGAGGCCGACGATGATCACCGGCATCAAGCATATGGCGATCGCCGTGCGCGACGTCGACGGGGCGCTCAAGCAGTACGAGAATGTGCTCGGCGTGTCGGGCGTGACACGCCACGAATTCGAGAAAGCCCGGTCGAGCGAGGCGCACTTCATGCTCGGGGCTATTCAGTACCAGCTGTGCCGGTCATGGGACGCGGACGGTCGCTTCGCCCGCTATATCGAAGAGCACCACGGCGAGGGCGTGCACCACATCTGCTACACGACCGACGACATCGAGCGCGAACTCGCCGCGGCGGTCGCAAAGGGCGCGGTGCTCAAGCCGTGCGCGGCGTGCAAGGTGACCGGTGCGCACAAGCACTCCGAAGGGTGGGTGGCCTTTCTCTCCGACCGGCTCACCGGTCTCGAGACCGAGTTCATGCAGGTCTACAAGCCCGGCGAGGGACCCGACGCCGGGCCGCGGGCCGTCTAGCGCGTGCGCGTCGGCATCTTGGGCATGGGGACCGCGGGCGCGCGGCATCTTCGCGCGTTCCGCCAGATAGACGGCATCGAACTGCTCGCCGCGGACCCCGACGCCGCCGGGCGTCGCCGCGCGGAGGCCGAAGGCGTGCGCGCGATCGAGAATCTCGACGCGCTGCTCGCACGACGGCCCGACGCGGTGGTGATCGCGGTCCCTCATGCCTCTCTTGCGACCGCCGGGATGCGCGCGCTCGACGCCGGCTGTCATATTCTCATCGAGAAGCCAATGGCCACCACGCGCGGCGACGCGGCCGCGATCGTCGAGCGGGGCCGCCGCGCGAATCTGGCGATTATGGTGTCGTTCGTGCACCGGTTTCGGCCGGAGGTCGCCGCGGCTCGGTCGATGATCGCCGACGGCAAGATCGGCAGGCCCCGGCTCGTCGTCGACACGATGGCGAGCGGCGCGAGCGAGATGCCGGCGTGGGTGTGGGACCGCGGCCAAGCCGGAGGCGGCATGATGTTCTACAACGGCATCCACCAGGTCGACCGCGCGCGTTTTCTCATGGGTGACGACGTCGAGTCCGTCCGCGCCGACGTCCGGACGCTCGGGTACGAAGTCGAGCTCGAGGATACGGTGACCGCGCTGCTCGGCTTTCGGTCCGGCGGCGCCGGCGCCATCGTCCAACACAAGGCCCCCCGCGCCGCGTTCGGCGGCTGGGAGACCCAGGTTTTTGGCTCCGACGGGTCCCTGCACATCCGGACCGGCAAGGAACTGCGCTGGACCGCGGGGGGCGAGGCCGTCACCGTCCCGGGCGAACCCGAAGACCGTTTCCTCGGCGCAGCGAGAGAGTTCGTCGCCGCGGTCCGCGAGGGGCGGACGCCGTCGCCGTCCGGTGAGGACGGCCTGGCGGCGCTCGACGTAGTGCTTCGCATGTATACGGACTCCGAAAACCGCGCCTCCGTCGATCGACGATAGGAG